>NZ_BCVD01000126.1 GCF_001591565.1 Priestia flexa NBRC 15715
ACTATTCCAAATGCTTGTTCAATGTCCAAGAAACCACTCTCCTAAAAGTCTATAAGACTATTCTTAAAGAGCAGTAAGTTTTCTTCTACAGACTATAGTCTGCAAGCTTGTTTTTTTATAAAATATTCTTAAATAGAAGGGGGTTAGGAGAGTGCACATATATAGAAAAGTTAAAGAAACAATTAATTATTTTCATGAGAGGTATTTCAGTGAGGAGGGAGCCAAAGAGTTAATTAATACTAGAGATGAACTGAGTAAGGTCCAAGAGGAAAATAACAAATTGCAAAAATATGCCCATGATATAACGAAAAAGTATGAAGCTGTAAATGAAAAGCTATCTATATATGAAACAGAGAAACAAAAATCTCTTGAACAAGTATATAAACTTCAAGAGCAAAACAATCACTTACGTTATTTACAGAGCTCATACCTTGAAAAAATTAATAATCAAGCTAAAGATTTATCAAGATTAACTGTCCTTACTGAATATTACAGTACAAGTAGGTATGATTTTAAATATGACCATAGAAAACATATATTGACCATTGTTGAGAAGGTTCTTTTACTAATTAAAAAACTTCTTGTTATGGGAAATCTAAAAGTTAGAAGAGTAAAGGTCATCTATGAAATTAAGGAACAGTTAGCTCAGTATGAGAGTTGCTTTTATAAGAATAATTTTAAGTTGGATACAGATGCAAGGCTGATTTTAGAAAAGCTTGGTGTTTACCTTGAAAGGTGGCAAAACTTTTATGAAGGCTATAAATGGAATGCAAGACCTGTCGAAGTTAGAGATGTAGCCTACATTGAAGAGCTTTTGCAAGAATTGCGTTATCTTAGCCTATATAAGCGTTTTGAGAAGTATAATGAAAAGATCGTAGAAGTTAATGCTCTTTATCAAATCTTAAAGAATAAAAGACAACTTCAAAGTAATTATTCAGCGAAGAGATTTAACAGCGAAATGAAAATATTAGCTAAACAACCATATATTAATTTAGAGAGGTACATCATTAATCGAGTATTTCCAGGTGAAATATATACAGTTCTTAAAGCATTCAATCAGATTGAATATGATTTTAAAATGCTAAAAACCTACGGTATGTATCACTTATTCTACGTGTATGGAAATGATAATAGTCATGCAATTAAAGTAGGAGTTACAAAACAAAGTTTAGCAAATAGATATATGAAGGCTGAAGAAAGTTATAAGGATCACTTTCCTGCACACGTGCTTCAAGAAATAAAAGTTATAAAGAGCCTAAATGCTCTTAATTTAGAATCCTACGTAAAAAGAAAATTTAAACAACAACGTCATCCACTTTTTAATTCTACAGAATGGTTTCTACTTACAAAATCTGAATTGAGGTATTTCACAGATGATGAATATAAAAAAGATGCTGATTTTATGAAGATACTCAATTATAAATTAGATGTTTAACTACCTCACCTAGAGTACTTTTCTACCCATTTATATTGCTATATGCTTTTGTATGATAAAATAATAAAACTGAGTAAGTTTATTTTGGAAATTTTAAACGTAAGGTGATTAATTAAATGAAGTTAATTATTGCAGAAAAACCATCTGTCTCAAAGAATATTGCAGATGCACTAAAGATAAAAGGCCGACAAGACGGCTACTTTGAGGGAAATGGCTACATTGTTACATGGGCATTCGGACATTTACTTCAATTATATGATGCAAAAGATTATGACGATAAGATGTCCATATGGAAAATGGAAAACTTCCCATTTATTCCGCAAGCTTTTAAGTATAAAGTGAAAAGTAATCCTTGTGATAGAGAAAAGCCTGATACAGGTGCTAAAAAACAACTTAAAATTATCCAAAGCTTGATGAGGAGACCTGATGTTGATGGAATTATCTCGGCTTGTGACTATGATCGTGAAGGTCAAGTCATAGGAGATAGTATTATCTATAATCTGAAGACCGATAAAACTGTTTATAGACTTTTATTAAACGAATGGACACCGGCTGAGGTTATGAATGGGTTGGAAAATATTAAGTTGAATACAGAATTAAGACCTTTACAGGATGCTGGCGTTAGCCGTCAATGGGCTGACTGGGTTATTGGAATTAATCTGACATCCGTGGCTACTCTTAAATACCAAAAAGGTAAAGGGAAAGCTCTGAACATTGGGCGAGTTTTATTACCAACTTTAAAAATTATTTATGATCGAGATAAAGAAATTGAAAAATTTGTTCCAGAGAACTATTACAAACTTCAAGCAACCTTTAAAACGAAAAAAGAACAAGAGTATGAAGGAACGTATATTGAAGGTAAAGAAGAGAAGTTTAAAAGTAAAGAAACCTTAGAAGAGATTCAGCAAAAACTAATTGATAAATCAGGAATTGTAAGCGATAAGCAGGTACAAAAAAAGAAGGAATACCCGCCATTTTTATTCAATCTATCCAACTTACAAGGATATATTACGAATAAATACAAAGGTTGGACCTCTGATAAAGTGTTAAAAGTAGCGCAATCTCTGTATGAGAAAAAATTCATCACATATCCACGTACGGCCAGCGTAGCTCTGGAAGAAAGTTTAGTAGGTAAGACGGCAAAGGTTCTAGAAACGCTAACAGAGGATTTACCATACAAATACGAAGTGAAGTTTGTTAAATCAAAAAGAATTTTTGATAACTCTAAAGTAGAGAGCCATAGTGCAATTGTACCTACTTATTTGAAACCTAAAAAGTTATCAACTGATGAAGAACAAGTTTATCAAGCCATTAAAAATAGATTCATTATGCAATTTATGCCTGTAGCTGAGTATGAGGAAACAAGAATTGAAACGAAAATTACTGGTGCGGATTTAAAAGGGTTATTTATCTCTAAAGGAAAAGTTCAGCTCGTAGAAGGGTGGAAGAAAGTAGAGAAAGTTCAATCTAAGGATACGATTCTGCCTCTTGTACACGTTAATGATGACGTAGATTTAGTAAAGCATGAAATCACTACACACGTGACAAAGCCACCGAAGCAGCATACAGAAAGAACGCTGCTTCGAGTTATGGAGACATGTGGAAAGAACTACGATGGAGAAGGTACGGATGAAGAAAGCCTAAACGCGATTTTAAGTGGATTTAGTATCGGTACACCTGCAACAAGAGCTGAAACGATAAAAAAATTAAAAGATGTTGGTTATATAACAACACAGAATAAGAATTTACTTTGTACGGAGCTTGGAAGAAAGCTGATAGAAACCTTCCCAATCAAAGATTTATTTAATCTCGAATTTACAGGTCGTCTTGAGAAATCGTTGAATGATATTGAGAAAAGAAACTTTACAAAAGATGAGTTCTTACAGTTGATTTTTGATTTTACTACAAAGGCAGTAGAAACAATCAAAAATGAGAAAGAAGTTACAATTAACGAAGTAGCTTCTCAGCGTAAATCGAACGAAATAATAGGCAAATGCCCGGTTTGTGGTCATGCTGTAATTGAGGGGCAAAAAGGGTTTGGCTGTAGCAATTGGAAAAATGGCTGCAAGTTTGTTATTTGGAAAAATGATAAGTTCCTAGCCACAATGAAAAAAAAGCCTACTAAGACTATGGTAAAGGCATTATTGAAAAATGGTATTGCTCCTGTAAAAGGCTTAACGAGCAAAAAAGGGAATAAATTTGATGCGAACTTAAGGTATGAGAAGAATGCTGATAATGAGTATTTTAGTTGGAAAATGGAGTTTGATAAATAGTATTTTTTATAACATATATAGGGAAAGAGAATAAAGAAGAACGAAATAACAATATAAGCAGCCTAATTTTACGAGAATAGGCTGCTTATATTTTAAATATCAAACTTACTTATAAGACTTTTCATATTTTTTTCTTTTTTTGATTGGAGCTTCATTTCTTCTTTTTCTATAATATTTTTATTTGAAATGTTAGGAAAGTGAGAAGATAAGTCTTTTAAATCTGCATTCTTGTCTTCATCTTTATTAAAATTAAGTAAATTGTCTTTGATGTTTAACTTATGGACTTCTGAACGATTTTCATCTTGTAAGTGAGAGAACATACTAGAAATTGTAATTGTATTGTAGAGCTGTTCGTAATGTTCAGCTTTCTTTTTTTGTTGAGTTATTTCAGCTTTCAATTCTTTAATTTCCGTAAAAGCTTTTTTATATTGTTCTTCCTTTTCTCTATATTTTTTTAATTCATTGTAGAGCTCATAAATTAGAACTTCTACATTGAGTAACTCATTCTTTAAAAGACTCTTATTATTACCGTATTTCTTAAATATTAAATCAAAATTAGGTAATGTAACCTCATTGTCTTTGGTGGTACTTATATTCGATAGCACTGGTTGGTTTAATTCAGCAATAAAACACTTCATTCTGCGACTCCAAGTATTTCTCCCCACGCCCGTTTCTTTTTGCAAAAACGAAGGGGTTAAAAGTCTACTTTGATTGTTATATTTCACTTCGATTGCTAATTCTTTTAGTTGCTCGTCTGTCCATTCTTGCGGTTTTCCGCGTTTATTATTCATCGCGTTTTTCACCAGAAAAGTTCACCTCCATAAGTTTAGCATCTATAGTTGCTTTCATATCCATATAACTTAATAAGTTTCTTGAAGTAGATTTTAATGAATCATTAGTTGTATTTCTTAAAAAATCTGCAATAGTGCTGGATAGGCCTTTCATTAATTCGATAGATTCTTTGATTCTCGTTTCCAATATCTCTGAAGTATTAGCTAACCATTCTATAGCTTCTTGATTTTCATCTACAGAAGGATTAAATCTATAATTAGGACAAAATTTACAATCTTCAATGCAAGTACCAGGAAAAACATCTTTTTGTTCTGTACAGTCTCCATATTGTACTCTACCTACGATATTTTTTATATTGTGATGTATTTTAGCCTTGCCTCTATCATATATGTATCTTCTCCACCCAATTATTCCATCACCTAGGTTATTTCTTATTTTGTTTTCTACCTTTTTTTGGGCTAAACGATATACATAAGATTGAGAAAAATGTTCTGCATGCGAAAAATAACTATGTTGACTTTTTAAATCTTCTTGTCCTGCCATCCTAGCAATAGAAAGCATGTTAAACCCTTGTAAACACATATTGATTATTGCGAAATGTCTTGTGTCTCCTGATCTTATTCGTTCAATGTTATATTGACCATAAATGTTTTCTACTACCTCTTCGTAAAATTTCTTCTTTAAATAATCAAAATCTCGTCTATTCATACGCTTATTTTTTTTCTTTGCCTTATTTTTATTAAACATTGTTAATAATTCAGAAGAAAAAAGGAAAGGACCATTTATTCCTAATAACTCAATTTTTTTGATAGATTCATATAAAAAACTATAGGTTTTCTTGTCAATCTCGATTAGATCATAATGTACAACAAAACCAGGAGAGTTTGATTTATTCTTTATCCTAGGCACTGAGATTTTGTAAGGAGATAACTGACTATCAGTAAATTTCAAACAATCAATTCTTAACAACAAAAACTCTGATGGTCTTATAGGCAATATATTAGTAAGTAACCACCATAACATAATTGGCAAAAACTTCATGGTATCGTCAGACGGATATTTTCTAAAATAATCGTTAACAATATCGTCAAAAATCATAATATCTTCAAATACAGGTAGTTCTCTAGAAGTAGATTTGTACGAAGGCATTTTGTGGCATATAGTTATAATCTCTTCGTAATTTTCTATCTTATAAAATGATAGAAAACTGGTAACAGCTGTAGCAGTGGAATATCCTCTATATGAGTATTTGTTAGTTTGAATCTCTAGTATAGCTTCAAAAGCTCTTGAATTTCCAAATCCATCTGTTTCGATAATTGTTTTTTTTAGTATTGCCAATTCGTTATATACAGTTAGGGGAGACCTACCAGAAATTAATCTAAGTATGATATAAGCTTTCAGCGCTGTGTTGAGCTTGGAATGTATTTCTACATCAAAAGTTAGAATAATAGGGTAATCTAATAATTCGTCTGGAACGTTCCAGTGTACATCCTCATATTGACCGAGAACAAAGCCTCCTTCTACTAATTGGTGAAACATTTGTTTATATTCATCTAACCTAAAGGTTTCCCATTCTACATTTTTTTTCTTCTCAATCGCTGTATTTTTATTACTGGAGCCTATTTTCATTCTTAATTCCATTACTTATTACTCCTTTAACTTATTCAATTGGAAGTTTATGTGCTAAGTTCTCAATCTTTGTCCAAGTTTCGTTTATTTGAATAAAACTACTTACCATCTCATCCCCGAAAGCAAGGCGTGCTTCTTTCCAAATAAGTAAAGCGTGTAATAGAAATTTAGTATCTTTTTTTATTAGCAACGGGTTTGATTGGGAGTCAATATTTTTAATTAATCTATCTAATTCCTCCTTAAGTTGAATCAGGAGGAGGTTTTGTGGGATTACATACTCACATGAATGGCAGCTAGCAAGCTTAGGATATTTACAATTAGGATAAATTAGACATTGAGCATGTTCACTCTTGGATGGAAAGTCTCCTTTAGCCAAATTTATAAGAATATCTTTGATATCATTATGTGAATAATTTAATAGCTGTGAAATAACTGAACGTCTTTTTTGATAAATGTCTCGTAAATAACTTTTCATACTAGTAGATTTGTTATTCAGAGGAACCAGGTGTTGATAGCTTTCTATAAACTTAGCCAAGTTTTCTAAGGAAAATGGAGCAACTTCTTGCCTTGCGCTTTCAATCAATTTAGTACGTTCTTCCAAATCATGATTTATCGCATTATATTGTGAAACGTATAAAATAATATAATTGTAGAGCCATCCAAAGTGTCCTCTTCTAAAAAGGTTATGTGAGACACGATTTATAGAGCCATCTTTGTTAGTGGTCTGTATATAAATTGCTGTTGTTTCGGCTTTTGTATGTGATCTAGCTGTTTGTGTGAGATGTAAAGACAATTCACTATCATATTTATCGTCTTCAGTTATTGAATAAAAAAGGTAAGTTGCTACAGATCTATTTAATTTTTGACTTCCAAACTGGAAATTTTCCTCACCTGTTAATTGATTAAAAAATTTTTTATGTCTGTCCTTGCCTTCGGTTCTTATAGAATTGTATGAACCTTGAAAAAAGGTACCTAACAGTGAATCAGCAGATTCATCCTTTCGATGCAATTCACTAATTATTAAAGAAGTGGCTAAAGCATGAACTAGGTCAGGTGCTACAACAAATGTTAAAAAACTTTTCGTTTTACTAGAGCGTTTGTTTTTGAAATGGATATATAATTGATTTATGATAGACTGACTCTGAAGATCAGATAGAGTGTTTGTTTTAAACCAATTAATGTTTTTAATATTTAATCCCTGTAAATGGATATTTGGAGTATTTAAAATTAAATCTTGCCCTCTAATAAAGTCGGTAAGTAGGAGGGTTACATACGCCCACATATTAGCGTAATATCTATCCTTTACTGCCATTGCAGTGTGAATTTCTATCTTCCGAACGTATTTATATAGCTTATGAAACAATGAGGGTGCATAAATGTCTTTGGAATCAGTTTTTTCTTTTCTCTCTTTTAACAGAACGATTTCTTCATCAGGAGTAATATCTTTAATGCTATGAGTGTATTTAAGAAATCTAATAAATATTTTTTTCTGTTCTTGAACAAGGGGAGAATTTGTATCTAAAAATGAATTTATTTCTTCAGGTGTTAATAGGTATAGTTCTTTCTTTATTTCCAGAATTATTTGTTGATAAAAGCGTTTAAATAAATTAATTCTATCTTTTATATAAGCTGGTGAACCCGAGATATTATTAGTTTGTATTAAACAATAATCAAGAAATAACTGTTTGGTTTCCACAAATATTGTGTTTTGGCTTTCTATAAAATCTTTTAATTCTTGAAATCCTACTTCTCCAGAATAAGCTATTTTCATTTTAGACTTCTTTTTTTGCTGTTCAAAGTCTTCTATATCTTTGAGAGGAATATGCCACCGCCCATTTATCTTAAGAGCATTAGGAAATTTCTTTTTTGTAATTAAAAGGGTTATTGCTCCTGGATTACAATACTTTAAACGTATATTTGCTTCTTTTGTGCTTAAATAGCCAGAGGGTACCTTTAAAGAGTTTTTATAATTCTCAATATTCTTAGACGGAATCCACCACTTACCAGACGTTTTAAAAGCATTAGGTAGGTGTTTTTCTTCAATCATTCTTCTTATTTTAGATTTTGTCTTATAGCCCAGTTCTTCTAGGGTTTGAGAAATATCTAGACAGTTCTTTTTTTCGGCTTTTCTAGGAGTATACCGTTCTTTCCTTATAGGCACATTCTTTTTTTTATTATCTAGGTATGAGGAAATATCCTTAGACGGAATCCACCACTTACCAGACGTTTTAAAAGCATTAGGTAACTTTTTTTTCTTAATAGCTAGTAGAACAGACGAATTTGTTTTAAATCCTAATTTCTTTGCGGATTCTTTTACATTAAAGCAATCAAATGGTCCAGGAGATTTTTTAAATGCTTCAATGTCGCTTCTAGGAATCCACCACTTTCTATGGATTTTAAAAGCATTTGGAAGCTTCTTTTGTTTAATTAAACTCACTACATAGGAGCTAGTTTTACATCCAATTTCTTTTTTTGTGTCTTCCATATTTAAACAATCATTGGGTTTAAGCGAGAGTTCGCATTTTTTAATATCTTCAATAGGAATACGCCATTTTTTATTCACCATTAAAGCGTTCGGAAATCTCTTTTCTTTTTTTAGTAAATTTAAAACAGAAGTATTTGAATTGTACCCGAGTCTCTTTGCAACTTCTTTTATGCTGTAATATTTGTCAGAAAAGTACTTATCATCTGTCCTAAATGCTTCAATATCGTTGATGGGGATTTTCCAATGTCCTTTTATAATAAAAGCATTAGGGAATTTATTTTTTTTTAGATAATACATAATATTCCCTCTAGACTTATATCCTAATTCCTTTGCGGCTTCTGTAAGGCTCATAAAATTTTCTTTAGTACCAATATTTTTTGAAGCTTTAAATGTTTTTATATCGCCTTGAGGAACCCACCATACATTGTTGACTTTGATAGCATTTGGCAGTTTCTTTTCTTGAATCAGTCTGAAAATTCCTGTGTATCCTAGTTCTTCAGCAGTTTCTCTGGTAGTAAGGTAACCTTCTGGACGAATAAAATCTTTAAAGGGTTCCAAGTCCTTAGGGGGAATACGCCATTTTCCTTTTAGTTTGAAAGCATTTGGAAAATGATTTTTGTGAATCATATCCGTAATGTATGCCGCAGATGTATTACCAACTTCTATAGCCACTTGCTTAACAGTCAAACACTGTAACTTCTTTTCATATAAAGATAAGTCATCTAAAGGAATACGCCATTTTCCATCAAACTTAAAGGCATTAGGAAAATCATCTATATTATTAAACAAACTATCCAGACTCTTATATCCCAGCCTTTCTGCAGCTTCCTTAGCACTTAAAAAGCTCTTATCATTTTTGGCTTTTTCATAAGTTTCAATATCTTCAATGGGAATCCACCATTTATTATTAGACTTAAAAGCATTAGGGAATTTTTTATCTTGAATCAACTTATGTATAGTACTAGTTGATCGTATTTTCAATCTTTGAGCAGTTTGTTTTACATCTAAACAACTATCTGCAACGTTAAACGAGTTTTCCAATTGGCTAATCTTCCTCCTTAATTAGTCTAGGTATATAATGTTGATGCATGTGAGACATTTTTTCTTCTATCTTTTTATGAATTCTTTCAGTGGAAACCATATATGTCAAAGAAGAGGTAATATCTGAATCACCTCGAAGGTGTGCTATTTCATAAGGGTTCTCCGCATCCTCAGCAATCATATTAGTGAAGGTTCCTCGTCCAATATGAGTTGACCACTTTTGGTATTTCAGGTGCTGGGCTAAAAGCTTTTGCTCGTTATCACCATGTTCTTCTAGAGTTTTAATAAAAGTGTCTTTTATTTTTTGAAAATACTGCCTGTAACTTCTTTGAGATAGCGCTTTTTTATCTCTGTTTACGAATAGTGCATCACTTTGGTCCAAAGGGATAAATAATCTTATGTGATCTTTAAATAGAATTTGTCCCCAATCACTTATTTGCATAACATGTTGAGTCCTTACTTTTTTCACTGAGGCATCTTCTTTTAAATCTGGGCGAAAGTTTTGCTTAGCTAATTTTAAAGTGAAATCTCCTGTTTGCATCCTCCTTGATACTTGTGTTCTTTTTAAATTTACAACCTCAGATATTCGGAGACCACCAAATATTTGAAAATATATTCCTAAAGCAATTGGCTTGGCTACTAATGTAGCTATTTCTAGAAAAAGAGGGATGTATTCATTGGGCAAAATATGTTCAATTTCTTTTGGCTTTTCATTTGGATATAAAGGGTGGAATGGTGATTCATAATAGGAAAAAAATTGTGCCTCTTTTTTCGTAAATAAGTCTTGTGAGATGTGATCTAAAACGTGGTGTTTTGTTAACCAATAATAAAATGATGTAAGAGTTCTTTCTGCACCTTTTACAGTTGTTCTGTTTACACCTTCTGAAGATAAACTATTAAGATACTGAGTACCATGAGAAAACTTTAAATCTCTTAATGTATTTACGTTTAAATTCTTTTTATTTAACAATAAATAATTTAGAAATTTAACAATGTTATTAGCATGCTTGCGTTGGGTATTAAATTCTCGACTCTTCCAATTGTCAAAGATGAATTGAGTAAGAGGATGAATAACATGAATATCTAAGTTGGTATCTTTAAGTATGATTGTTGCAAAATGTTTCTTTTGTACTCTACCGTCGTTGTAAAAAACGTAATCAATCCAGAT
>NZ_BCVD01000127.1 GCF_001591565.1 Priestia flexa NBRC 15715
GATTTTGTTATGTCCCAAACCCTTCACAGTCTTTATTAATTTATTCAAAAGATTCCCTTCTAGATTATACCAATTTAACTAACTCAGATTTTTTACAGTTCCAACTACTTCAAACGGCACTAAAACCTCTATTTTATTTCCCAAAGGAGAAAAAACAGAACCAGCATACTCCTTTACGTTTAACGGCTCGCAACTAACAAAATTTCTGTACCATGATGAAATGCATACATACTCCTTGTTACCATCTTCTTGGTAAACAAGTAACAAAAAAACTAGCAGCTGATGGTAGCTGCTAGTTTTGATTCATTTTTAATTCAACAGCCTTTAATTTACCAGCCATTGTATGCTTTTTATCTCGTCGATCATCGATACGCAAGTTAGTACACACTCGCTCGATTCCATTTTCAAACGGAACTTCATGTAGCTCTTGAACAATTTTCAACAAAAGACCAAGCTCACCTTCAATAAGCGTATTCATGGGAGTTAACTGATACTCTACCTCCTCTTTGTATTTCTCTAACACTTTCTGAATATCCGCTACGTATTGGCTAACGCTGGGCGTTTTAGTCCCTACCGGTATAATCGTTAAATCTACAATCGCCATGTTACTTCTTCCTCCTTTTTCATGTTTATCATACCAAAAAGAAACAAAAGTCATACTTGTCTTGTTTCAATGACAAAAAAGAGGATAGTATATTATCCCCTTTTAAAACTTATAGATAACGTTTCGCACCTAAATAACGAGGCTGCCAGTATGAGTTACTCATAGAGCTAATCATAACACCTTTAGATGATGATGCATGAAGGAACTGACCTCCACCTAAGTAAATTCCTGCATGACTTGCACCCGGCTGATATGTTTCAAAGAATACAATATCTCCTGGGCTCGGTGTGCTAACACGAGTTCCTGTGCTGTAGATACCCGCAACTGTACGCGGTAAGCTAACTCCTGCAGCGTTACGATATACATAGTTTAAGAATCCACTGCAGTCAAATCCACTTGGAGAAGTCCCTCCCCATACGTATGGTGTTCCCACGAAACGTTTCCCATATGAAGTTACTTTTGAAGCACTAGAGCTTGATGGCGTACTAACGCTTGGCTTAGACGTAGTGTTGTTTGAACTTGAGCTAGAATTTAATTTGTTCATCGTAGCTGGCCCTGCAATTCCATCTGCTGACAAGCCGTTTGCGCGTTGGAACGAGCGAACTGCACTTGTTGTAATTGAACCGTAGTATCCCGTTACGTTAGCAGAGAAATAACCTTTATTTTTTAATTTTTGTTGCAAGCTACTTACTGATGAACCAGACATGCCCGGACGTAATATAGATGATGTACCCGTTGAAGTAGAGCCTGAACCAGCGCTAGTTCCACCATTTTTCAGTTTATTAAGCGTAGCTGGCCCTGCAATTCCATCTACTGACAGACCATTCGCACGTTGAAAAGCCATAACTGCATTTTTCGTAATTGACCCAAAATATTGAGTAGTATTTCCCTTGAAATAACCTTTGTTTTTCAGCTGCTGTTGTAGAGATTGAACATTTGCACCTCTAGAACCAACACGTAATAAAGTGCTAGATGTGCTAGAAGAATTAGAACTACTTCCTAACAGTTTACTAAATGTATTTTTACCGGCAATTCCATCTGCAGCTAATCCATTCGCACGCTGAAAGTTCATAACTGCGCTCTTTGTAATTGTTCCATAATAATTTGTAGTTGTACCGTATGTAAAATAACCCTTGTTTTTTAATTGTTGTTGTAATTGTTTTACATCTGAATTACTCATTCCTGGACGTAAAGTTGTATCACCTAATGCCGCTTCACTAATTGTTGGTACTACTGTTAAAGATCCACATAATGCTAAAGAATATATTAACTTTTTCATAGAAAAGGTTCCTCCATTGTCATAATCTACTAATCTAAGACGTTTACATTGTAACAACACTGTATTACAAAATAACATCACCAATATTACATTTTTGTTACAAGAACCGACATTTTTCTTCCATTTCTATGCCTACAGAATGACATTTTCAGTACTTTATAAGTATATAAGATTATTTAATTAACTTTATTTTACATTTAAATTCCTTTTCGGAGGGTAAGATTGGTTCTAAAATCACCGTTAACATTATGTTTATATTTCAATTATTTTTTTGTATAGTTCGTCGTATTTTTACCAAAAGCTGAAACTTTTTTGTGTTTTTTTCGTTTATGCACCTTTTCAAATGAAATAGATGCATAAAATGATAAAACATGGAAAAAATAGTTTACTGTAATAACTTAAGCTGATTGGAGGAATACGTAAATGTCTAACAAAGACGGAATTCACGGTACGAACGTAAATGGCGCCGGTGATTCTGAAGATAAGCGATTTACTGAAGGTGAAGATGAACAAACATTAACAACTCGTCAAGGACACCCCATTCGTGATAACCAAAACAGTCGCACAATTGGAAATCGCGGCCCTGCTACTTTAGAGAACTATCAACTAATTGAAAAACTTGCCCATTTCGATAGGGAACGTATACCAGAACGCGTAGTTCACGCTAGAGGAACCGGTGCTCACGGATACTTTGAAACATATGGAAAACTAGGTGACGAACCTGTAGAGAATTATACGCGTGCAAAAGTTTTTTCAGGAGCAGGTAAGCAAACTCCTGTGTTTGTACGTTTTTCCACTGTTACTCATGGAAAAGATTCTCCAGAAACGATGCGTGACCCTCGAGGATTTGCAGTTAAATTTTACACAGAGGATGGAAATTGGGACTTGGTGGGAAATAACTTAAAAATCTTTTTTATTCGGGATGCAATTAAGTTCCCTGACCTTATCCACTCATTTAAACCAGACCCTGTTACCAACAGACAAGATACGGAACGAATTTTCGATTTCATTTGCCAAACGCCTGAATCAATGCACATGATTACCTTTTTATTTTCTCCATGGGGGATTCCAGCTAACTACCGTCAAATGCAGGGCTCAGGAGTTAATACATATAAGTGGGTAAATAAAAATGGGGATGCTTTTTTAGTTAAATACCACTGGGAGCCAAAACAAGGTATTAAAAATCTTACTCAGAGCGAAGCTGAAGCTATTCAGGCAAAGAACATTAGTCACGCTACGCAAGATTTATATGAGGCAATTGAAAAAGGAGATTATCCAGAATGGGAGCTTTGCATGCAAATTATGGAGGATGGCGAACACCCTGAACTGGATTTTGACCCTTTAGATGATACAAAGATTTGGCCTGAAGATCAATTTCCGTTTCTACCAGTTGGGAAAATGGTCCTTAATAAAAACCCGAATAATGTATTTGCTGAAACCGAGCAAATATCGTTTGGAACTGGCGTGTTAGTAGATGGTCTTGACTTCTCTGATGACAAAATGCTTCAAGGTAGAACGTTTTCTTACTCAGATACTCAGCGTCATCGCGTTGGTGCAAATTACTTGCAGCTGCCGATCAATGCACCAAAAAAGCATGTAGCAACAAATCAACGAGATGGCCAAATGGCTTACCATGTGGATGAGGCACCGACCCAAAACCCTCATGTTAACTATGAACCTTCGCTTTTAGGTGGCCTTAAAGAAGCAACAGATAGACCTAAGCCTCATCAACCCAAAGTAGAAGGCCATCTTAAAAAAGAAAAAATTGAACGTACAAATGATTTCAAGCAAGCTGGTGAGCGCTATCGTTTACTAGAAGAATGGGAGCGTAAAGATTTGATTCAAAACCTTGTGGACGGGCTTAAGCCTTGTCACCAACAGATCCAACAGCGTATGATCGAGCTTTTAACAAAGTGCGACGAAGATTATGGTCGACAAGTGGCAGCTGGCATTGGCTTTACGATGAATGACGATGGCACTTATGATATGGAAGCTGGATCCGAAATCACCCCATCATTTGGGCACTTCCCAATTGAAGGGGGTTCTCCTTTAGGAAGTAATAAGGCTTCTGATGCTGTACAAGAAGCTGAACAAAAAGGACACGATGCCCACCCTTATTAAACATATTTCAACAAAAACAGCCCCCCTACTAGCAGGGGGGCTGTTTTTGTTCGAAACGGGATTACCATTTTACAGCAAACACGCGGTAGTCATGTTTTAGCTGTGGCGCATTGTACGGTTCGCCATATAAATATCCTTCGCACACCATTGTCGGCTGTAGTGGTTCAACCCACTGTTCAACCTCTTTCGCTGTGCCATTTGTTAAAATATAAACACATTCAGAAACTGGTCCATCATTGTTAACATGATCGACTTGTAGTACTTCCACTAACACATCTTGGACACACGTTTTATTCTGAATTGACATAAGCGTACGATACGTAAGACCGGTTGGCAGCGTAGCTTTCACTCGAAAATGCAAACTATTTTCGTCAAAGAAAGACGCTAATGAGACAATTGGTAACGTCTTATTTTGTTCATACGCTTGAGATAGAATCTTGACCAGAACTTCCTCACTCAAGACGATCCCTCTTTCTAAAAAACGCTTCATCACAACACATGCGAACATTGTCTAATTATGCTCATAGGATATTATACTACCACATTTTTTAATAACGTGTACTATTTTTTTTGAAATTCAAATAGAATTTGTTACCATCTACTTCTTTCTACTCCCCGCAACTCTAGCAATTATTAATAAAACAAACAGCAAAACAAATACTCCGACACCAACAAACATCTCATATAAGAAATTAACCACCTGCGTGTCCCCCCTTTTACTCATAGCAAAAAGAACGCCGTCAAAACAGCGTTCTCTCGCAACTTATCAAAGAAAGCCTAACATATTTACAAATACAATGATGATTAATACGGGAGCTACATAGCGAATGACTAGTAACCAAAGCGCAAACCACTTTTTCACATTGTTAGAACCTTGTTGAAACTCTTCAATTAAGACAGCTTTTTTCATTTTCCATGGTACAAATAAAGCTAAGAGCAAACAACCTAACGGCATTAAAATATTACTTACTAAAAAATCGGCAGCATCAAAAATTGATTTACCAAAAATCATTACGTCTGCTAGCGGTCCAAACGATAGTGCTGAAGGAATACCAACAATAAAAATTAATACTCCAGATATCCATGACAACTTAATACGTTTACCAGATTTCCCTTTTGCTAATGACGCCACAATAATCTCAAGCATAGAAAAAGCAGATGTCAATGTTGCAAATAAAAATAGCGCTAAAAACAATGTTTGGAATACTAGTCCAAAAGGAAGTTGTTCAAAAATTGTAGGTAAAACTACAAATAACAGCCCAGGTCCTTCTGCAGGCTCTCCTCCCATTGAAAAAACTGCTGGAAAAATTGCAAGGCCAGCTAATAGAGATATGACAATGTTTAAACCAGCAATAGACACTGCAGATTTCGGCAAGTTCTGTTGCTTCGTTAAATATGAGCTATACGTTACCATTACGGAAACACCCACACTTAATGAAAAGAATGCCTGACCCATCGCAAATAAAATAGCTTCAGACGTTAAGTTTGTAAAATCTGGATAAAGAAAAAACTTGACGCCTTCCATTGCGCCATCTAATGTTAAAGATCGAATAATAATAGCAATAAAAAGTACAAATAATGCAGGCATTAAAATATTGTTTGCTTTTTCAATTCCGTTTTGAATCCCTCGAGATACTACGATAATTGTCAGGAGTAAAAATACAAACTGTGCAATTACAGCGCTTGTTGGATTAGCAATTGTGTTACCAAACAATGTACTATAGTCTTTCACTCCACTGAGTCCACCTGTCACGCTGGCAAATAAGTATTGTAAAATCCAGCCGCCAACTACACTATAAAATGATAACAAAATAAAGCACGTAATTACGCCTAGGTAGCCAATTCCTTTCCAGATGGATTTGGGCGCTACAGCGTCATAAGCACGAATTGCTTCTTTTTGCGTATTACGTCCTAATACGAACTCTGCTAGTAGTAAAGGAAGACCGATAATAGCTGTAAACAGAATAAATAGAAGAAAGAACGCTCCTCCCCCACTTGTACCTGCTACATAAGGAAGCTTCCAAATAGCTCCAATTCCGATAGCGGAACCAGCCGAAGCTAAAATAAAGCCAATTTTTGATGTCCATTGTTCCTGTTGACTCATCTCATCTCACCATTCTCTATATTTTTTCTGATTTGTCATACTATATCACACAACTTTGGTTCCGAAAAGGTTTTTTATTGTTTTCCTGTAAAAGCTATGGTATGAATAATACAGAGAGTAAACGTTTAAAGTAAAAATACTCTTTACTTTTTCTAAAAGCTTTACAATTTGAGGTACAAATGATGACAAATCAACAAGAAAACAAAAAAGAATGCTTATATAAGTTTCATGATTTTATTTTAGTTCAATGTCCAAGCTGTCAACTTTGTGCTCGTATAACTTCAGTTAGCCATATCAATGGGTTACATCAGTGTGAATGCTCAAACTGCGGTTATGATGATAGTGCTTCACATAAAATGGAACTTTCTTTTGAATTTAAAGAAGGATTCGATCCCTTTTTTAACTTGCCTTTGTATTTAAAAACATCTTGTCCAAATCATTTGCTATGGGCATATAATTTAGAACACTTACAATACATTGAATCCTATGTTAAAGTCGGCCACCCAAGGCATATTCCCGAGCCCGATTTGTTCCATGTTTACGTTCCTAGCTGGGTTACAAGCAGCGAAGATCAAAAAGAAGCGCTAGCTAAAATTGAACAGCTCAAATTTAGTGTTTTTCATTCCGAAAAGTAGCCAGCACTCATAGCTGACTACTTTTTTAGTTTGATTTATATTCCCTTCTGTAATCACCTGCTTTGTCAAATTCATCTGCGCTTCCTACAAAGAAAAACTCAATTGTATGATTGGTATTTTCTGTCCCTTCCGTTGCGCCATGAATCATTTTTCCTGGTTTTAACTCTTTTCTATCGCCACCGTCGCTTACATAGTAATATTTATTCGTAGCCCATCCTTCATGCGTCAGTAACGTTTTTGTTCGACTTCTGCCGTTTTGGTCAATATGAAAAACTGTATATTCCCCTTCCATTTCCGTAGGTTGCCCGTTATCTTTATCATATTCAACCGCCACCCAACCTCTATATCCATCGGGAATTAAATAGAGGCTTGGCCTAGCTGTTTCATTTGAACGACTGCAACTTATTAATAGCATCATTGTAAAGCTTAACAACAAAAATCTCTTTTTCATTCATTCACCCTCTTTAATTTATTCAGTATAAAAGGCTGTATTTAGTGTTTGTTTTGAATATAAAACTATGCGAACGAACACGAGAAAAATATATGCTGAATGATAATTTCTACAGAGAATTATTTTTATTATTTTTTCACATAATAAAAGTAAGACTTTTAATTGTGGAGGAAAGCACATGGGCTATCTGTTTTTATTTATTTTGCTGTTTGTGATTCCTTTTTATATGCAGCAACGAATTGTTCAAGCCGATCGAGCTCATACAAAAGAGCTTCTTGATGCTGAGCAATCCAAAGTACCAAAAAGCGATTCCCCTTAATCAAGGAATCGCCTTTTGTCTATCGTTCATTCTTTAACATTTCAGCTAACGTTAATAAGTTAAGCTTCCCGCAACAATAAAGCCAACAGCAATCGCAGCAGCAAACAGCGTAAAACCAACGGCAATATTACCTTCTTCAACTTTCTTTGCCAAGTTTGTTTTAGGTGTCATAATGTATTCAATAATCCAATAAGCAATCACCTGTGTTACAATTCCCACTATGCCCCAAACAGCTGCATCAACTAAGTTAACGCTATTGCTCCAAACCGTGTAAATAACAATTGCAAGACCAATTCCTTTTCCCCATAACTTAAGTGCAACGGCAAGGTTTCCTTTTCGAATAAGTTCACGGTCATTAAACTTTGTTGTTAATTCAAATACGATAATTCCAAGAAATAACAAAAGTAAACCTACAACTACGTGAGCTAGAAAGCTACCAATACTTCCCCATTCAATCCATTCAGTCAACGCCATTTTTTTCATCCTCACTTTCATTTTTTAATCCAATTGGCAAATAATAAGATGCATTATCAGTAATTTGATTTCCCGCTCGAATACCAACTGCACTCGGCCTTCCATTTAGTAAAAAGCAACCATACATAATATGGGCCGGTTGTTTTCCTCTCTCTGTGACAATTTCTGCTATGTCAAGTTCTAAGAATTGTTGATAAACAGGCACTTCATCTTCATACGTTTTTTGTGCGTCCTCAGCCACTTTTTTACCTGAACCTTCATATATTTCAACCGTATCACCTTCTCGACCAAACGAAGGCTTTTTTACATAAGGCTTTTGACTTTTTATAAAAACATCTTCTTCTAAATATGTAGGTAAGAAATAAGTATAAATCCATTCATGCTCTTCTTTTGTAAAAAACGGATGCTTCTGCTCATACAGGCCCCAAATCACAACTTGAATTGCTTTTGATTGCAATAAAAAAGCAGATGGCGGATTGATAATTGCGAGTTGTTTATCTTTGACAAGCTTTAAAAGCATCTCACCAACGCCTTCATCTGTAACTGGATCTCTATCGTTCACTAAGTGCTCAATGGGATACGTTTGTCGATAAAGAACGTCAATTTTCTGCCCGGTCGTATCATATAGTCCTGGCTCTAAAACAAGCTCTCCTTGTTCATATATTGGCTTATCTACAATTCTAAGCTTATCTAACGGTTCATACCTTGCTTTTACATTGGCTTGTTCCATTAAATACGTTGTTGTCCATTTGTCTTCTTCATGGTCACCATGGGATGAAAAAACAATATGCGGATGCGTCGTCTTCCCAAGCTTTTCATAAGCTTTGAAAATGGCTTCTTTTAATACACGAGATAAATGTTCTTCTTCTTTTTGATTAGGATCATGTAAACCAAACTGCTTGCAAACACGACGATTCACGTGGAATAATTCTTTAATGAAGGTAGGAGTGTCCGCATTTAACTCCATCACTTTGATACCAGATTCGTTAACGATGAAATCAATTCGAGAAATCACAGTTTCTACCTCCATGGTCTGAAGCCGAATATAAGGTAAAACTTCTTTTGGAAATCCTAATGATTGCAACGTTTCGTCGTTAAGCGCTCGTAAAAGATGAGCTGTTTTAAAAAATACATGCCCCACTCGATCTGCAGCGGTTTTAACCTGCTTAATTTTTTCTGCCTTTTCGACTTTTATATCGTATAAAGCGTACTCTTCATCGTATAAATCATGCCAAAACGAGTCGATATTTTCATAGAATTGTTTGCGTATATCGGTCATGTTTATCCCCCAAAACCACCTTTAGTCCCTGATCCAATTCCAGATTTATAAGATTTATAGGATGAGTCACTTGTTAAGGATTTTTTAGAGCTATATGTTTTTCCATTATGATAGTAGTGGCCTCCACCAGTTGTACTTGATGAGCTATCACAATAATATGTTTGAGTATCTTCATCCCAATCCCAGTCTCTACAGCTGTCATCATCCGGTTCAGGAGGGCGATTCGACCCGCAGCCAACGAGTGAAGTAACCATTACAGTGGTTAAAACGCCAGCCATCATTTTTTTTGTTTTTGACATCTTTCTTCCTCCTCAATACTTAACTCCTGTTTCGGTGACATATAGTACATATACTTTTCGGTCTTCATCAATTTCTGCTGAGTCCCGCTCCCATTCTCGACCGTTGAAATAACTATAAACAGTGCCTAAATATGAGAGCACTTCAAGGTGATTGGAGAGGGACTTGATTGTAAGCAACGGGTGATTACGATACGAATTCAGTTCTCGAATTTCAAGCGTTAAATATTCGCTATCACTTTCCTTCTCCTCTTTAGGAGCATGCTCATATTCATCAACGTAGATTACATGAATATCATCTTCAAAAGCAGACGAACGCTGCTTATAGGTAACACCTTCTTTTACGAAAAATTCACATTCCCTCCGAGCAAGCACTTGTTCTAGTTCAATAGACTCATAATGATAAATAGAAGTATATGTTTCATTTAATTTCAATAGACGGTATTCCAACAAACTCTCCATCTTTTTTCACCTCCGTTTGTGACGATTGTGTGACATTACACCATTATATACGCGACGCAAACATGAAAGTTTCAAATTTTTAACAATATTTTCTCAAAAAATCGATTCAGCTGTCTGAATCGACTAGATATCATTGATTTTAATATGATCATTTCATATGAGCCTTGTACTAATAATGTAATAACTTAATAACCTACAGCACCTACCTAATAATAACAAATTCTGTAATAGAAAAAAGTACAAAACTTACTATTGCGATAAGAAGCCCTCTCTCAATCTATACAAAATCTCGTTAAGAATTTTGTCAAACTAGTACATGTAACTTACAAAAAAGAAACTCGGACGTAACTACATGGTTCCTTTTCACAGACGAATCATGACTGTTCTAACATTGTTAAGTTGTAAAAACAAGTTCGTTCCATTGCGCTGCAGACACTCACTTTCTGCGGGAA
>NZ_BCVD01000128.1 GCF_001591565.1 Priestia flexa NBRC 15715
AGTTAAACAGTATATAAAAAAGCTAGTATACTCTCCTTTCTTTAAACGGATAATAACGAAAGAAATGTTATGTTAAAATGAAAGGAGTAAGACAAGATGAAAAAAAGAAAATATTTATTTGGCCTTCTATCCACCATTTTATCTGTAGGATTCCTTTTCGGTTGTAATGATAAAAAGGATGAAGCCGAGCCCGATCCAACTGAAGAACCTTCTGAACAAAAGGCAGAAAATGATCGCAACAATGGACCACGAGATGTGGGATTCCAACCCGATGGAACCGAGAATAATAATGTAGATGATAATAATCAGACACGATTAGAGGTAGCTGATAAGGCTGCAGATCGCATTGCTAAATTAGACGAAGTAGACAGTGCAATTGTGATTGTTACAAACCGAAATGCCTATGTGGCAGTTGTTTTACGTGATGGAACAAAAGGAGAAGTAACAGATCGTTTAGAAAAGAAGATTGCCGATCAAGTAAGAGCGACAGATCCAGATATTCGAGACGTATTTGTATCATCTAATCCTGACTTTGTAGAGCGTATGAGGGATTATGGAAACAGAATTAATGAAGGCGCTCCAGTAAAAGGGTTATTTGAAGAGTTTACTGAAACCGTTCGAAGAGTATTTCCTAACGCTCGTTAAATTAGAGTGATTGAGTGTAACAAGTCCATTCGCTATGTGCTAAAAAAGAGAAACCCTTGTTCAACGGGTTTCTTTTTTAGTTACTATGATAGTAGGGTTTATCAAAAAAACTCATACTTTGTGGACAAAGTATAAGCCTTTGGTTGACCGATCAGCAAATTAACTATCTCATTTTTCCAAATAATCTATAGTATTATATCATTTACACTTTACCTATATGTCAAGTAGGAATTAAAAATTTGAATATTCTTTTTAGTTAAAATATGGTATTATTTTATGTAACAAAAGGAGGTTCTATTGTGACAACTACCATTACCTATAAACGAAATTGTCCTATTAATGCGCAACAACTAATCAGCGTCTTTGCATCTTCTGGTATCAAGCGTCCTATCCAAGACGTGGCTCGAATCCAGAAAATGATTGACCATGCGAATTTACTGATTACGGCTTGGGATGGTGAAAAGCTAATTGGCATCGCTCGCTGCGTAACTGATTTTAGCTATTGCTGCTACGTATCAGATCTTGCCGTGTGTAAAGAATACCAGCAAAAAGGAATTGGAAAAACACTTCTCAATAAAATAAAAGAAGAAGCAACTGATCAATCAGCCATTATTTTATTATCTGCACCAAGCGCAGTTGAATACTATCCTCATATTGGTTTTGAACAAGTGGACGTCGCTTTTCGTATTCCTCGTTCCAATTAAAAAAGTCTCAAAGCACTTGTATAAACTCAGGTGCTTTGAGACTTTTTATCGGGAAGAAATACCATGAACGTACTTCCTTTATTTATGCGACTTTCAACAGAAATCGAGCCTTCATGTAAGTTAACAATTTTTTTAGAAATCGCAAGCCCCAGCCCATTACTTTTTAGCGACCTTGATTTATCTACTGTGTAAAAGCTTTCGAAAATGTACTTTTGATCTTCTTCATCTATACCAATTCCCGTATCTTTCACTGAAACGGTTACACCTTCTTTCACAGAAGACATTGAAACTTCAATCGTGCCGCTTTGATGCGTATATTTAATACTGTTTGAAAGCAAGTTAAGCCATACTTGCTCCAGTAGCTCTTCATCTCCTTCAATCCTAACTCTTTCTAAATCGAGCTCAATCTCAAGTTCCTTCTCTGTCCACTGTGGCTCTAACGCCAGAATGACATGACGGATTTGTTCATCCAAATCGTACGTTTTGTGATGAAACGGATGATGCTCAGCATCTAATGAAGCTAGCTTTAAAAGATTCGAGCTTAATTGTGAAAGCCTTGTACTTTCTTTTTCAATAATCGTTAAATATTGCTGCTTTTTATCTTCACTCACAATATTATCTTTTAAGGCTTTTGAAAAACCTTTAATAGAAGTTAACGGTGATTGAATTTCATGGGAGACGCTCGCAATAAACTCTTGTCTCATCGTTTCAATTTTGTTGAGTTCTTTTGCCATTTGGTTGAAATTTTTGGTTAATAAACCAATCTCATCGCTAGATGCATGCTCAACTTGAACCGAGTAATCCCCCTTACCTACTTTTTTCATTGCTCCACTTAATCGCTGAATTGGTTTGATAAGAATCGTAGAAACGTATGCAAATAAAATAATTCCAATAAACAACACGCTTATGAGCTGAATAAGCTGTACGTCTTGAATAACAGAAATTTGCCTTTGAGGATGCGACTGAACAAATAAAGCATATTTCTGATTATTTTCAATAAAGGGTATTCCCACAATGTTTGGTTTTGGCTTATTGGATGGTTCACTTTCAACCGTTGAAAACCGATCTCCCCGCAAAACATTATCTACAACGCTTTTGTCAATGGGCAAGGTCGGTCCTCGATCGCCTAATACTCTCCTATTATACTCGGAATCAACAATAATAAATGAAAAGTGAATAAATGATGTATTCGATAAAAAACGAGCGGCTTCATCGGAACCATTTGCACCGTATAATTGAATGAACTCCTCACCCATCCGAAACATATCCGGCTCTAGCTTATCACCTAGCCTGTCTTTACTTAAAAGTGTTGTAATAGTAATTGTAATAATAACGCTTAACACAATCGTTATTATAAACGAAAGCACCAGTTTCAAATAAATTGACTTCACATTAACACCCTTCTAGTTTATACCCTAGCCCTCGAACAGTTTTAATTTCAATATTTGCCTTAAGACCACTTTGATTTAAGCGCTCACGAATCCTTTTGATGTGGACATCAATAGTTCGTTCATCTCCTTCGTAATCGAAACCCCAAATACTTTGGATAAGCTGGTCTCTTGTGAAGATTTTCCCAGGTGAACTCGCCAATTTAAACAAAAGATCAAATTCTTTTAGAGGAAGGCTTTCAACATAGTCACCAACATGCACTTCAAGTTTCGTACGATCTAATCGTATATTTTCAATATGAACAATATTACTTGCTTCAATTCGATACCTTCTCAAAAGTGCCTTCACTCTAGCAACTAATTCTTCAGGGTTAAATGGCTTGACAACATAGTCATCCGTTCCAATATCAAAGCCTTTTAGCTTATCGTGAGCTTCACCTCTAGCCGTTACCATTAGTACGGGTATATCAAAATACTCTTTAATCTCTCTTGTTAATTCCCATCCATCTTTATAAGGCATCATAATATCTACCACGGCCAAGTCTACTCTAAATTCTTCTAACTTTTGCCACGCTTCTTCTCCATCTCCTGCTTCAATCACTTTAAATCCTTGTGTTTCTAGATAAACTGAAATCAGCTCTCGAATATGCTGATCATCGTCTGCTACTAAAATTTGAATCACGCTGTATTTCCCCCGTCCATTATCATCCTTTATCATGTGACTTTATTATATAAATTAAATATGAATTGAATATGAACAATGCTCTTACTTTGTTTTCAATCGCTCTTGTTGAACAATTTGCTGCAAGTAAGATAAAAATATATTCCGTAAATCTTCTCTTTTTAAAGCCATTTCAACCATTGCCTGTAAGTAACCAACCTTATCACCAATGTCGAAACGACTTCCTTTTAGCCGCACACTAAAAATCTGTTCATACTGAGATAAATCTTTTATCGCATCTGTTAATTGTAATTCATTTCCTACTCCTTTTTCAATTTTTTTTAGCGACTGAAAAATAGAAGGCGTTAAGATATATCTTCCCATAATGGCTACATTCGATGGCGCTTGCTCAGGTTTTGGCTTTTCCACCACGTCTTCAACTGAATATACATCCCCAACCACAGACCCAGCTTTAATAATTCCATACTTTGATACATCTTCTTTCTTTACTTCTTTAACACCAATAACCGATTGATTCAGTTCTTCATACACCTTTATAAGCTGCTTCAAAGCCGGCGTTTCACCTACCATTACATCGTCACCAAGCAAGACTGCAAAAGGTTCATCTCCAATAAACTTCTCTGCACACAAGATTGCATGCCCGAGCCCTTGAGGCTCCTGCTGCCTGATATAGTGTAC
Organism: Priestia flexa NBRC 15715; assembly: GCF_001591565.1. Lineage (GTDB taxonomy): Bacteria > Bacillota > Bacilli > Bacillales > Bacillaceae_H > Priestia > Priestia flexa. The sequence goes on from NZ_BCVD01000128.1 coordinate 4,098, forward strand.
GCTTGCCATCTTCGAAATACGCTGTACATTTTCTAATAGTTCATACTTTCCTTTTTCTACTAGCAGATGTTCTAATTCAACTGACTTATCAAAATGATCTTCGATTGCTTTTTTATGCTTACCTGTAATAAAAATAATGCTTTCAATGCCCGCTTCTACTGCTTCCTCCACAATATACTGCACGGCAGGCTTATCAACGATTGGGAGCATTTCTTTTGGAAGAGCTTTTGTGGCTGGTAGAAACCTAGTACCTAACCCTCCAACCGGAATGACTGCTTTTCTAACGTTCATAGTGTTCCCTTCCTTCCATTGTTTTTGTAAACACATAGCGATTTGTTAGCACAAAATTAATTCCTAAACTACCTATACTTGCAGCCCCTTTACTTACAAAAAGGTTGAAAGAGGCATATTCATGACATAGCAGCAAAATAAGCGAACTACAAATGAATGTAACCAAATTGACAACTAAAAATTTAGTAACTTCCTTAACCGTTGAGGGCTCTTTTCGTTGAAACGTCCATTTTCTGTTTAGCGTATAGCTATTTGCAACTCCAGCTCCATAAGATATCCACTGAGCAATTAAATAATACATGCCAAATGACACGAGCACCATGTAGACGCTTAAATCAATTACCGTGTTTAAGACACCAACTGATGAAAACTTTGAAAATGCAAGTAAGCCTTTTTTATTCACGATGAGCAAACTTTCTTATCGGCTGTTGCTTGTATGTTTTTCTCACAATATAAAGCGGACGATTTTTGGCTTCGTCATAAATCCGACCAATATATTCACCAATCATTCCTAAAATCACCAAAGTAAAGCCACTAAACAACAGTTGAATAACAATAAGAGATGACCACCCTGCAATTGTGTTATCCGTAAATAGCTTTAAATATAAAACGATAATAAGATAGACAAAGCCGATAAAAGATAATGCTACGCCAGTATAGGTTGCTAGTTTTAAAGGCTTATATGAAAAGGAAGTAAGGCCATCAAGCGATAATTTCAGCATCTTTTTCAGCGGATATTTTGATTCCCCAGCTGCTCGTTCATCTCGTTCATACTCCAAGGCAATTTGCTTAAACCCAACCCAACTGACAAGACCTCTGACAAATCGATTCTTTTCTTGTAATAGCTTCATTTGATCGCATACTTTACGATCTAGCAAGCGAAAATCTCCCGTGTCTAGAGGGATTTCAATATCAGTCATTGAGCGCAGTAATCGGTAAAACATGGCAGCGGTATGCTTTTTAAAATACGATTCTCCTTTTCTCTTTGTACGCTTCGCATAGACTACGTCGTAACCTTGCTTCCATTTATCAATCATTTGGAGAATCAATTCAGGTGGGTCTTGTAAATCTGCATCAATGACTACCACCGCATCTCCCTTGGCATAATCCATGCCAGCAGTAATTGCAATTTGATGACCAAAGTTACGTGCAAAATCTAACAGCATAACTGACGAGTCTTGTTGACTATATTGAATTAAAATATCTGCTGTTTTATCGTGGCTACCGTCGTTCACGAAGAGAAGCTCATACGCTTCTCCTGTGGACTTCATCACTTCTGTTAAACGATGGTAAGTTGTATGAATAACCTCTTCTTCGTTATAAACAGGAATGACAATGGAATATTTAATTGCACTCATTTATTCTTCTCCTTTCACATCAACATAATAGAGTTGTGAAGCCCCTCCACCAGGTCCATCTTGTTGGCTATTCTCATTTTCTTTCCATTCTTCGGAAGGAATCTCTGTGCCGTTCTCCTGAATCCAGCTAATAATGTCAGAGTTTCCACCCATTCCTCGATTTCCAATTAAGAAGTAGTGAACATCTCCACTTGCAACAAGCTTTTCAAGTTCTGTAACTGTTAAAATGGAATCAGCCCCTGAAAAACCTCCCATCGTCATTACGGCTTCGCCCGTTTCAATGATATACGGTGCTGCCGCTGTGGAATCGAGCGTAGCAAATAGGTACTTTGTTCCGTTGCGATTCTTTTCAAGGAACGTAAGAAGAGATTGGTTAATCTGTCCATTCATTCCACGACCGTCATTTCTCTTCTCTCTATTGGTAGAACTCTTTTCATCATTAGGTGCTTCATTCGTATCTACTTGATTGTTATTGTTTATTGAGACGTCTTGTTCATCACCTGGAAATGCCATATCATCCATTTGAGGTAGCTGTTCATCTTGCGAAGACGTTGGACCCGCTTCTGGAAGCATGCTGTTTCCACCATAAAGAATTGGTGTCATTGCCCAGTAAAGTGGACCAATCACAAGCACAATAAGTGCTGCTGTCATCATATACGTATTGATTGCTGATCGCTGTTTCATACTCCCAAGTGCTAAAGCCAATGTAATTCCGATAATCCCCACAGCCAAGATAGATGCAAGACCGATTGTTTCACGATCCGGTAGCATAATGCTAACCTGCAACCCAGCTGTTAATGCAATACCTACCGGCAACAGCCATGACTTCCACCCTTCGAGGCCACGATATGCCTTCCATAAAACTGGGAGTCCTGCTCCTATTACTGCTGCTAACGGCGGTGCTAGCATGATGAGGTAATACTGATGGAAAAATCCTGCAATGCTAAAGAACACAGCTACTGGTACTAACCACGCTAACCAAAATACAGTATGAAGAACTTTCGTGCTTAGGGTTTCTTTTACTCTTGCCCCTCCCAACAAACTGATAATGCTCACAATCGCTAATGGTAAAAACCAGCTAATCTGATCTGCAAGTCCATCTTGAATTAATCGAAACATGCCAGGCGTTCCTGTATTAAATCTTCCAGCGTTTCCTCCACCAGGGTCATTGTTATCTCCGTCCATCTGTGGAGGGGATTGTCCGCCTGGTGCATTTCTAAAATTTGAGTCTTGTCCACTATCTAAGTTTGAGTTTTGCTGATTTTCATTGTCACTTGAATCAGTTGTATTTCCTCCACCTTGCATCCCTTCATTTTCTAGTGCTAATTCATCTTGCTTATCACCGCTTGGAGGTATCAGATGCTCACCTTGTTCTTCATTTTGTCCACGGCTTCCTTGGGGGCTACCCCCACCAGACATCTCTCCTGTCAAACGCGAAATACCGTTGTAACCGAGCGCTAGCTCTAATACTGAGTTTGTTTCACTACTTCCAATATAAGGCCTTTTATCTTCTGGAATTAAGTCAACAATTGTTGCCCATGAAAGCGATACAACAATTAGTAGTACTGTCGCTCCAGATAATAAGCTGATTTTTTTCTTCCAGTCAATCTTTGCTGATAGCCAGTAAAATAAATAAAATGCTGGTAAAACCATATAAGCTTGCATCATTTTCATATTAAATCCAACACCAATGAGCACAAACGCTAGAAACAGCCAGCGATGTTTTTTTATGGTTATCGCTTTAAACAGCATCCACGTTGCTAATAATAAGGTAAAAACAAGTAAACTATCGATGTTGTTGGTTCGACTAACGGCTGGAACAATTGGCGTTATAGCCATGGTTAGCGCAGCTATTCGCCCCGCAGCTACACCAAATACTTTTTTTATCATGACGTACAGCAGAATAACTGACCCTACTCCTGCTAACGCTTGAGGCAAAATCACACTCCAACCGTGAAATCCAAAAATCTTAGCACTAATCGTTTGAATCCAAAACGCAACGGGCGGCTTATCCACCGTTACGAACCCCGCTGGGTCAAACGATGCAAAAAAGAAGTTATGCAAATTTTGCATCATGCTTTTGACAGCTGAGGTGTAATACTGGTTGACATATTCATCTTCCCATATATTCGTAAAGTTTAAGGCTACAGCTAGTGTTAAAATCCACACTAACCATTTATCAATTTTTTTCTTTTTTCTATTCATTCTTTCACTCCCTTATTGATTGTAAGGCTAGTGTAATAAATGAATATGAACTGATTATGAACATTCTTCTTAGATTAACTATTTAGGTACAAAAAAAAGCAGGTGTAATCTACACCTGCTTACCACTATAACCCTGCGTTACGCTGCAATCGTTTGGCAATCTCTGCGAACTCATCTGGACCGATTCCAGGAGCAAACTCTTCAGTTACCTCTTCTAAGTCTGGAATTTTCCCACCTTTAGGCGTTCCTTCAATGACTTCTAGCTTCCCACCATCTTCTGGGTGCGTACCTTTCCAAATCTTCGCAATTCCCATATAATCAGCATCACTAAATGTATAGAGACGGCGATGAACACCTTGGTCTTCATATTTTCTAGCAGCATCGAACGATTTGTTACTCAAATTTGGAATTGGCACTAGTTTTGTAACATCCACACCGGTTGCAATTTCTAACGCTTTAGCATATGCCACAACGTGAACCCCACCACGAACTAATAAATATCCAATCATTTCACGAGCAACTGGGTTATCTGTCATTTGGTATACCCTCATTTTATGGGTTCTTGCCCCACACTCCAAAAAGAAATTGTGCAATAAATCCAGAATTAAATTTCCACTATTAAAGACATTTTCTCCTGTCCAAGCTTTTCCCATAGAGTCGAATGGATAAGCTGTTTGCGCAGTGGCAATAAAATGCTGGGTATTGCGCACATCCTTTGCATCCTGCATTGGCGTAATATCTGGATCACCCGGAAACGTAGATCCTTCTAACATAAGATTAATTGTATTGGATACGAGTTCTACATGCCCAAACTCTTCTGCTGTAATGCTCGCAACTAAATCATAAAATGGGCGCAGCTTTTTCTTTGTACGAAAATTAAATGACTGATACATATAGTTGTTTAGCGTAGACATCTCTCCAAACTTACCACCTAATAGCTCTTGTACAGCAGCAGCTGCGTTCGGATCTGGATTTTTCGACTCTGGTAAATCAATTAATAATTTATCAATCCGCTTAAACATAGCGCATTCCTCCACTCTCTCTCTGAAAAATTCCATCCATTAAGATGTATGAAGTGACAAGGTTGTCTCATTCGCCAAATGAATTTTTACACAAAAACAGTGCACCTCAACCGTTAAACCATCTAACAATTGAGGCGCATTTTTTCTGCTTATTATTCAGGCATAATCCACACAATTTGTTGAATACGTACAAAGAAGCTAGAATCTTTTGATTGAATGACAACGTGATCAATTTTAACATCCTTAACTTTTCCACGTATGTTTCCACGTACGGTTTCAATAACTACTTCTTTCCCCTTGACTGATTCAAGAGTCGCAAATACATAAGGATCGACTTGAGTTACCATATAAGGCGCTTCATAATTACGCTCGTCTTGTTCATAAGTCATCCGTTTATCGTCTCCTTTTTTCTATTGTCGTTTTAATGTATGCATCATTCTTTCAAACATGAACATTTATTAACGTACACACTTATGCTTTACATGGCTTGGTTCTAGTGAATATAATAAAACAAAAATGAAAAAAGGCAGGCTATTTATGAGCGAAGATTATGCATTTCGATTTCATATTAAAGACTCTTATCCAATAGACAAACCTGAGACAAAAGAAGCTGTTGTTTTCACAAAGATTAAAACAAAAGCGGGGGACATACTTTTTGAAGGAGATGTACGCGTGCACGTTACTTCCATTGGGGTATTTCCTGTAGTAAAAGATATTGCAAGTGCCGTATCAAATAAATCGCTTCGTCAGCAGTTAACTGCAGAAGTAAAGCGCTATGTTCGTCCTCACCGAAATTTTTTATAACTTTATCCAAACATTTGACCAAGAGGCCCTTCGTCTGCGATTATATCTTGAATATCATAAATAGAAATAGGAAAGTAAGGAATCCCATATGCATACGGTGCTAAATCATAGAGCTGATAAAATAACACAAGCGACTTATCGGCAATATAAAAGTCTTGATTTGGGTTAATTCCCGTATATTCTCCGAGAACCATAATGTCTCGTTCTTTAATCTGATTCTCCACGAGCTCAGATAAGCGTTTAACATAATTGCTGTCAGGCTTAAATAAATCCTTTAGTTTATATACCTTTCCATTCTTTGTATTAAAGGTGATAGGTACGACAACGGTTAATCCATGTGCACCACCTGAAAAAGCATAGTTTATGAGCGTTAAGCTCAGCACATCACGCTGATTGTTTTTCAATTCATAGTATCCTGTTTCGGTCGTATCAGGGTTTTCCCCGTACCCTTGTTGAACAATTAATTCGTTTGTTCGCTTTAAGAGCTTAGCGTTCATTTTATACTGAACTGCTTGATTAGCCATTCCATGAATGACCGGGTAAACCACGTCTAATTTTGGTTTCACGATGCGCTGAGAATATACAAGAAGCGGCAGCGTAATCAATTTTCTCATCTCCCTTTACACTTGGTTTCATCTTAATGTATTCTCCTCACCATCATTATACGACAACAAGAAAG
>NZ_BCVD01000129.1 GCF_001591565.1 Priestia flexa NBRC 15715
TTGCTCATAAAAGTTTTAAAAAATTAACGTTGACGTTTGTCGCTTTGTTCAGTTTTCAAAGTTCAACCGCCGCTCTTAAGCGACTTTACTATCTTATCAAGTTATCAACTCGTTGTCAACAACTTTTTTTGTTTTTTATTTTTTTCTTAACTTACTTGTTATCTGTTCGTTAAGAACATTTATTAATATAACAAATAGAATACTGCTTGGCAATCCCAAAGTAATAAGTTTAAATTTTCAATTAGATTAAAGGGATAATTCCCCTCCCAGCAAAAAACACAAGTGAAAGCCACTTGTGTTTTTTGCTTCTTAATATTAATTACTTGTAAACTGCTCTTCTTCCGTTGATCCTTTTAGTGCTGTTGTAGATGATGTACCACCTGATACAACCTGAGCAACTTCATCAAAGTAGCCCGTGCCTACCTCTCGTTGATGCCTTGTTGCCGTATAGCCATTTACTTCGCTACTAAACTCTCTCTCTTGCAATTCTGAATAAGCCCCCATACCTCTATCTTTATATCCTCTAGCCAACTCAAACATGCTATGGTTAAGCGCATGGAATCCAGCTAGCGTAACAAATTGAAACTTGTAACCCATCTTCGCAATTTCGCTTTGAAACTTTTCAATTGTTTTTGCATCAAGTTTTTTCTTCCAGTTAAACGAAGGTGAACAATTGTAAGCTAACATTTTACCAGGGAACTTTTCATGAATTGCATCCGCGAACTGTTGTGCTTGCTCTAAATTAGGCTCAGATGTCTCACACCAAATTAAATCAGCATACGGTGCATAAGCTAACCCTCTGGCAATTGCTTGGTCCAAACCAGCTTTTGTACGATAAAAACCTTCTGCAGTCCTCTCTCCTCTAATAAACTGTTTATCAACCGGATCAATATCGCTTGTGATTAAATCTGCAGCATCTGCATCAGTACGAGCAATTAATATAGTAGGAACTCCCATAACATCTGCAGCTAATCTAGCAGCAATCAAATTTTTAACTGCCGTTTGCGTAGGAAGTAAAACTTTTCCTCCAAGATGACCACATTTCTTTTCAGAAGATAATTGATCTTCAAAGTGAACAGCAGATGCACCTGATTCAATCATACCTTTCATTAATTCAAAAACGTTTAGCTGTCCACCAAACCCAGCTTCAGCGTCCGCAATGATTGGAGCAAAGTAATCCACTTCTCCTTCTCCTTCTAAATGTTGAATCTGGTCGGCACGTTGGAGCGCTTGATTAATTCTTTTTACAACATGCGGAACGCTATTAGCTGGATACAAACTTTGGTCAGGATACATATGGCCGGATAAATTGGCATCTGCCGCTACCTGCCAGCCGCTTAAATAAATAGCTTTTAACCCTGCCTTGACTTGCTGAACAGCTTGATTTCCAGTTAATGCTCCTAATGCATGAATGTAGTCTTCTGTCTGAAGCAAATTCCAAAATTTATTGGCACCCCTTCTAGCCAATGTATGTTCAATATCAATCGAGCCTCTTAAACCAATTACTTTTTCTGCTGAATATGGTCTTTCAATTCCACTCCAACGCTCATCATCTTTCCAACTATCCTCTAATTGCTTTACTCTTAAATCGTTCACTTTAATATCCCCCTTGCGATTTTCTCTTCTTTTTAACTTCTTTACTAGCTAATAATCCGCTTACATGTACTTGTTAGAAACAACACATCAACTTTATAAGTGTGAGAGTTATAAGAATGAAAGTTGGATTTTATTCAGCGTATATTGGGATGCATCCGCTTCTTTGTTAAGTAATATGAAACGCTCCGCTATTTTTATAACTTTACATGTTATGAGAGTCACAACTCCTCCTTATCACTTTGTTATAAAACAGATAATATTTTACAATGATTATTATATAACAGTATATTCAAAAGATGAACCCTTGCTTTTACGAATTTTCTATATAAGCAAGGGTTTCACACCTAAAACCCTTGCTGTTAGTAGGTTTTTACTTATATTTACTTTCTTTATAACAGTTATTCTTCTTTATTATGCTCTTCCATAAACTCAATTCTTTCTAAAATGGTTGGATGACTATAACGAAATACTTTCACAAGAAACGGAGGGTTTACCTGAGATAGACCTGAACGACTGAGTGCTTGAAACGTTTTGACCGCCGCTTCCTTGTCTTCCGTTAACTCTAAAGCATAAGTATCTGATTGCACTTCATGGTGTCGAGATAATAAGTTTGTAGCTGGACTAACCGCAAACGTAAGAACGGAGAGCAACAGTAAGATTAGAGGTAATGATGATACATCCTGAAATGATTTAACCTTTAAGTTAGTCCCCCACTTACGCATTATCATGTCTGACAGCTTCTTTGTCATCCATAACCCAACCAAAGAAAGCACTAGAGCACTGGCAATTCCAACATAGATATGCTTTTTCACATAGTGTCCCATTTCATGAGCCATGATAAATAAAATTTCATTATCGCTTAATTTATTTAAAGTGGTATCCCATAGTACAATCCTTGAGTTTGCACCTATCCCTGTTACATACGCATTCATTGAATTTGTCTTTTCAGACATATTTACTTCATATACATGATCCGTAGGAATAGATGCTTCATCTGCTAAGTGGAGAATTTTTTCTTCTAACTGCTTATCCTTCAGCGGATAAAAGTCATTATATAAAGGGTCGATGACGACCGGCTGAATAAATGTGATAAATAGTGTAAAAGGAATTGATAATAGCCATGCATAAAGCCACCATCTTTTTGGCGACTTGTTAATTAGAGTATATAGAACAAACACGATTAAGCACATCATAATAAGACTTATCCAAAAGTCAATAGTCATATCCTTCATCCAGCTTGTAAAAGGTTGCGTTGTAATATTATAGGCCATCGATAATTTGTAGCTAATCCAATCAAGCGGGAACGTAAACACCTGTAAAAGCAATGATAGCCAGAATACGTAAATAGCAGTTTGCAAAGCACTCATTTTCGTAATGTCCTTTGCCCACTTACTAAATTTACGCGAGAATCCCAGTACTAGAACTAAAACAAAGCCCAACCATTCATATGGAACAGAGAGAAAAAATAAAAAATCTTTTATTTGTGAATATTCTTGTGCTAATACAAGTTCTCTCTCATTCATAAAAGTGGCCGGATCACCACTTGTTCCTTTTAACGCATCAGGAATAGAGGTATCGCTCCATTGAAATAAATAAAGCCATATTAATACAGCGTATACAACAAATAAAGTAAACGAACCAAGTACAATTTTTTTCATATAAATCCCTCCTTTTAAAACCATCCAAAAGTGTACAAACAGTTATCAACTATTATTATTGTAGGTTTCATTCTGAAATTTAGAACAAAATTATTGGGTTCTTTTACTTTATATAGGGAGGTTTCCCGTTATCCTTTTCCATAGAAAAAGAACTGCCGCTATCGACAGTTCTCTTTCATTCTATTTATCTTCCTTTAAAGACAGGCTTTCTTTTCTCTGCAAAAGCTGTTAAAGCTTCAATACGATCTTCTGTTGGAATCGTTAACTCATACGCTTTCCGTTCAATTTGCAATCCCGTCTGCAAATCCACTTTCATTCCTTCTTTAATAGCAAACTTTGCTTGTTGCAAAGCAATTGGTGCATTTGCTAATATGCGGCTAATAAAACCGTCAACAACATCGTTTAATTCATAGAGTGGACTAACCTTTGTCACTAATCCAACCTTTTCTGCTTCCTGTGCTAGTAACCGCTCTGCTGTTAGAATTAGCTCAAGTGCTTTTGTTTCTCCAACAATGCGAGGCAATCTTTGAGTTCCACCAGCACCAGGGATAATTCCCAAGCTTGTTTCAGTTAATCCAAGTCCTACATCCGCTGCAGCAAATCGAAAGTCACAGGCTAAAGCCAACTCCATTCCTCCACCAAAAGCATAACCGTTAATGACGGCAAGCGTAGGTTGTGGAAGCTGTTCAATTTTAGAAAACACTTCACCAATTTTAAAAATATTCCGCTTTACTTCTTGGTCAGTAAGTGTTTTTCTTTCTTTTAAATCTGCTCCCACGCTAAATGCTCTTTCACCTGCACCGATAAACTTCACCACTCGCACATCTGGATCAATACGAGCTTTTTCTACCACCTGCTCTAGTTCACATAGCATGTCGTAGTTAAATGCGTTCATCGCTTCCGGGCGATTTAAAATAACTGTAGCGACTTGTTTATCCTTATCATACACAATAGATTCCATAGTACCCCCCTATTCTGAAATCGCTTTCAGTTTTTTATTTACTTTCCTAATAACTCTTTTCGTAAAGCCTTTCGCAAAATCTTCCCTGTAGCATTTTTCGGCAACTCATCTAAAAACGTAATGCTACTTGGAATTTTATATTTCGCTAAGTGAAGTTGACAGTAATCAAGTAGGTCTTGTTCACTAACAGCAGCATCTTTAACTACAACGTAACATTTAATTTGTTCACCAAATACAGGATCTGGAACACCAAGTACTGCCACTTCTACAACGTTAGGGTGTGAATACAACACTTCTTCCACTTCTCTTGGATACACGTTATATCCACCTACAATAATCATATCTTTTTTGCGATCTACAATATAGAAATAACCTTCGGGGTCCATACGAGCCAAGTCACCTGTATACAACCACCCATCTCGAAGTGCATGAGCTGTATCCTCCGGCAGCTTATAGTAACCCTTCATGACGTTTGCACCTTTAACAATTAACTCTCCCACTTCTCCTACGGGAACTTCTCTTCCTATTTCATCAACTACTTTATTTTCGACATTCATAATGGAAGTTCCAATAGAACCAGGCTTACGCTCTTTATCAATCGGATTAAAGCACGTAACCGGAGATGCTTCTGATAAGCCATATCCTTCGGCAACAACCACTCCGAATTGTTTTTCAAATTCTTTTAATAAAGCCACCGGCATTGATGCTCCCCCAGATATGCATAAACGTAGCGTCTTCACTTTTTCTTGAGCACCCTTATTCGATTGTAAAAGGAAGTTATACATCGTTGGCACACCAGCAAAAATTGTTGCTCTTTTCTCTTCCGCAAGCTGAAAGAAAATAGTTGGACTAAATTTAGGCATCACTAAAACTGTGCCCCCATTCATCAGCGGGGCATTCAGCGCAACAGTTAAGCAAAAAACATGAAACATTGGCAATGCAGCTACTACTCGATCTTCGCCATTAATACTTAAATAATCAGCGACGTCTTTAGCATTTTGATAGACGTTTTTCTGAGTAAGCATAGCGCCTTTTGGTTTACCTGTTGTTCCAGAAGTATATAAAATTAAAGCTGTGTCATCTTCATCAAGTGTTGGGAATTTATATGTAACGTCTTGGTGTTGTACAATAGATGAAAACGAATGAATATCATTTGAAGATAGAAAATTGTGTTCTTTTTGAAGGCTACTCTCACAAACAACCAAATGCTCAAGCGCAGATATTTCTGCTTTCATTTCTTCCAACAAAGGTACTAAAAGATCAAGCGTAATAGCTACCTTTGCATCGCTGTTCTGTAAAACATACGTGATTTCCCCTTTCGTGTAGGTTGGATTAATCGGAATAACTGTAGCGCCAACTCTTAAAGCACCATATAATCCAATAATAAAATGCGGTGAGTTTCCAAGTAATAATGCAATATGGTCTCCTTTTTGAACTCCTAACCTTTTTAAACCGTTTGCAAATAAAGTGATAGAGGTATCAAGATCAGCATAAGTGACTTCTTTATCCAAAAACACGTATGCAATCTTTTCAGGATACTGCTTCGCAGTGGTATGAAGCTGTAACGACAAATTCAATTATTCTCCTCCTCTCGCCATAATGAATGAATAACCATTCATTATTTAGGCGTAATATTGGAAACTTTCTTACTATATTATACTTTTTTTTATCTATCGTTGACAAGACTCTTATAAAGATAAGACTGACTTTAAATTTTCTCCATTACAAACGATTACTGCAGCTCTTATAGTTCTCTTACTTTTTATAGCTTCTTACTATATAAATAAAAAGCAGGCTAGAAAAGAATTAAGTTCTTTTCTAGCCTGCTTTACGCTCTTAATAAATAAGATCAATAAACTCTTCTTTTTCAACGTTCCCAAAATAGTGCTTCACATCAACATTTTCTAGTGCTGCTGCAATACTCGATCTTTCGTATCGGATGTTCGTTAACTTTTCTTCGACTTCACTAACATCTCCTACTCCAAAGAAGTCTCCATAAATTTTACATTGTGTAATAGTACCTTTGCTTACTTCTAAGCGCACATCAATTTGTCCAACTGGAAAACGGTGAGCATGCTGCACGTTAAATTTTGGTGATTTCCCATAATTCCATTCCCACGTTTGATAACGCTCGTTCGAAATTTCGTTGATTTTTTCCCAATCTTTTTCAGTCAACTTATATTCTTTAATATTTTCTTCTCCATCAAAAATGTAGCGTAAGATAAGCTGTTTAAATTCATTTACGGTAATTTTATCCGTTAAAAACTCACTGATATTTGCTACGCGACTTCTAATAGACTTAATACCTTTGGATTCAATTTTATCTTTTTTTACTTTCAACGCAGATACAACATTTTCAATTTCAGAATCAAATAAAAGCGTTCCATGACTAAACATACGACCTTTTGTTGAAAACTGTGCATTCCCAGAAATTTTACGTCCTTCGGCTAAAATATCATTACGGCCACTTAATTCTGCGTTTACTCCCAGTTTTGCTAATGCTTCAATAACAGGCTCCGTGAATTTCTTGAAATTATGAAAACTTTCCCCATCATCTTTCGTAATAAAGCTAAAGTTGAGGTTACCCAAATCATGGTACACAGCACCTCCACCTGATAAACGGCGAACAACATGAATTCCTTGATCTTCTACGTATTTCGTATTGATTTCTTCAATTGTATTTTGATTTTTACCAATAATGATAGACGGTTCATTCACGTAAAATAATAAATACGTTTCGTTAATATCTAAATGCTTAAGCGCATACTCTTCGATTGCTAGATTAATTCTTGGGTCATGTATATCTCCGTTGTTAATGTATAACATTTTTCTTTTATCCTCCTACTTATTCCATTGTAATCCTGAACTTGCTAAAAAAACGTTCCCTGTAAACTCGTTTTTTGCTTCTACTACTAATTGTTCTACTTCTCCGTAGTGTGGCAGATGCGTTAGCATTAGTTCTTTCGCGTTAGCACCGTGTGCTAACTTCCCTGCTTCGGTACTCGTCATATGCCCTGCCCCGCTTCCATTCTGGTGAGCATAGAAGTTGCATTCACAGATTACTAAATCAGCTTGCTGTGAAAAAGGCACGAACGCATCAATGTAGCTAGAATCTGCTGTATACACGACAGCTTTATCTCCAGCAGAAATTCGCATCGCATAGCATGTCACAGGATGCTTTGTTTGTAAAAATGTAATGGTAAATGGTCCAACTTCTAGCGATTGATTAGGGTTATAAGAAACCCCTTTTGTAATGCCAGAATGTGTCAGCTTTTCAAACGCTGCTTGATCGTATGTATGTCCATAAATAGGTAATTCTTTCACATCATTTCCTAAGTAAGATTGAATTAATCGAGCATATTGAAGTACGCCAATATCAGCAACATGATCATGATGATAGTGAGATAAAATAACTGCGTCAAGTTCTTGTGGAGCTACGTACTTTTGCAACTGTCCAAGTGCTCCACTTCCACAATCCACTAACAACTTATAGCCATCATGTTCAAATAAATAACTAGAGGTTGCTTCTGACACGCCAGGGTATCCACCCCAAAAACCAACAACTGTTACTTTCATCCAAGTTGTCCTCCCTTTCTGAATGCCTTTAGCCCTAGTATACCCCAGGTCCATTTAAAATCTAAACAAAAAAGGATGGAACAAGAATTGACAGATAACTAACTGTTATATAACAAATTACATTTTTTTATAAAAAAGGGCTATCTTTGTTCTAAAACACAGTTGCCAAAATAAAACTGTTATAATACAATGTTAATAACAAACAAACGGAGGCGATGGAGATGTTAGAAAAAATGTCTGATTTTTTCAAAAAATTACCAACTAAAAAGTGCTTAGAATGCGGTCAAGAGATTGAAGAGCAGCATGAATGCTATGGAAATAAATGCGATAACTGTGTAGATGTTATGAAATAGTAAGCGGTTACGTCAAAAAGGCTCTGTTTTATAACAGAGTCTTTTTGACGTAACCTTCAGTATTTATGCTACTCTTTTCAATTATCAAACAAATAAAGGCCTTTTTCTAACGTATTTAAGCAATTTTAGTTGAGCCGCGCATACTCATTTTGCTTACAGAGAAAGAAAACTATTCATTTAATCACAGGAATTCTTCAATTTTTGATACAAAAAAATTTTTTTATCTAACTCCTGGCTAACTTTTAGAATCGTGCCATAAGAGTACTCATTCGTTTCCTTTGCCAAGCGATAGATAATATCTTGTAAAGCACGAATCTCCTTTTCTAACTGAGATAGTTTCATCCAGTTACTTCATCCCCTAAGTTAAATTTCAACTACTTCATAATATCATTAACACCCGCATAAATTCATAGTTTTTTTGTAATAAATGCCATAATATTAGGCTAATCCAAAAAAGGAGAGCGATTTTTTATTCTCTCTCCATTTTTTATCTAAAAACAGGAAATTTGATGCTTTAGCCCCTGCCTTTTAACTAGATGGCTAACATATATGTTATCGCTTTTCTATGAAAAAAGAATATTTATAATATATAAACTTCTTAAAATACATTAATTTAATGTTGTCATACAATAGTCATATTGATAGAATGAAAACACATTTTTATACGCTTCCTTTGTATAATCGCGATAATATGGATCGCAAGTTTCTACCTAACAACCGTAAATTGTTAGACTATAAGGGAAAGCGGTACGTATGAGGTAAGACTTACTGCTGCTTTCTCCTATAGCTGGGAGGAAGCAGTTTTTTTATAGGAGGATTCCATCATGTCTTATCTTATCGGTCTACTATCACTTGTAGCAATTTTGTTTGTCAGCTGGCTTTTAAGTACAAATCGAAAAATTTTTCCTTGGCGTACGGTTCTCGTAGGTCTTTCACTCGAAATTTTATTTGTACTTTTTGTTCTTAAAGTACCTCTAGGTCAAACTTTTCTTGAAAAAACGGCATTAGGTATTCAAAAAGTTATTAATTATAGCAATGAAGGTGTTCAGTTTGTGTTCGGTGGTTTTTTTGAAAACACCAATATTACTTCTGTTTTTGCCATTAACGTACTAACCGTTATTATCTTCATTTCAGCTTTAGTGTCTGCACTTTACTATTTACGAATCATTCCTTTTTTTGTCCGCATCGTCGGAATTATCTTAGGAAAAGCTCTTGGCACTACGCAAGTTGAAACGTTTAATGCGGTTGGAAACTCATTTTTAGGGCTTGCTGAAGCTCCTTTACTCGTAAAACCTTACCTTGACAGGCTTACAAGATCTGAGCTTTTTGCTGTTATGGTAGGAGGAACAGCTTCTGCCAGTGGTGCAATTCTTGTTGGGTACTCTTTAATGGGAATTGATATGAAATATTTGCTCATCGCTGTCTTTAGCGTACCTCTTGTTTCAATTATTATTGCAAAAGTTATGTTACCAGAAACAGAAGAGTCTCAAACAAAAGAAAATGTAGCAATGGAAAAAAGCAATCATGCAAATGTGTTTGAAGCGATGGCAGACGGAACAGCAAGCGGTGTAATGCTAGCTTTAAATATCGGTGGTCTTTTAATTGCTTTCATTAGTATTCTTGCGTTGGTTGACGGGGCACTAGGCCTTGTAAACATAGATTTAGCAACCATTTTCAGCTATTTATTTTATCCTTTTGCTATTATTATTGGTATTCCTTTCTCAGATGCTTTACAAGCTGCTTCTATTATCGGAACGAAGCTTGCCGCTAACGAATTTGTTGCGTATTTAAGCTTAACTGAAGTGATGGATGAGCTATCGCCAAAGACCGTAGCAGTTCTTTCAATTACTTTATGTAACTTTGCGAACTTTTCATCAATTGGACAGCTTATTATCGGCTTAGGTTCTTTAGCCCCTTCTAGACGAAAAGAAGTTTCGAAACTCAGCTTGCGCGCAATCATTGGTGGAACATTAGCAAGCTTCATTACGGCTATTCTTGTCGGTGTATTTATGTAAATAGAAGTCTGACGACAGACGTCATACTAAAA
>NZ_BCVD01000130.1 GCF_001591565.1 Priestia flexa NBRC 15715
AGTATCAGTTTGTCCAAGTTTGGGAGATTACCTGCAGATATTTTGAAGTTTTTGCACCAGAACCCAAAAAACTTTTAATATAAAATTCTTTAAGAAGTAGCTAATGTCCTTGTTGATTATGAAGACTTACTTACATGTTAGAGAATTCCTTCTTTTCCTCATTGAGAAATGAAAAGAAAGGTAAAGTAAGAGCAAATAAAGCAGGAATGATAATTAAACTTCCAATCATCATATATAAGAGACGGATTCCATATAGATCAACTACCTGACCAGCAAATAAAACGCCTAGTGGCATAGTTACTTGTATCAAAAAAAGCCGAACAGAAAAAATTTGTCCCATTAACTCTGTAGGGATGGTTTTCTGATAAAGAGTAGTTTGATGAACATTAAAAAATGGGAAACATACACCTCCAAGAAATTCACATAGAATAGCCAAAGGTATAAAATCCACAAACCCCAACAGAAGAAAAGATAATCCACCCATCAATAGTCCTGAGAGCATTATATACCTTCGTGCTCCTTTACTTCCCCATTTACCAACTAAAAAAGAACCCACTATATACCCTAATGGAAATCCTCCCATAAACAAACCATACGTAAATGAAGTTCCTTTCAGTTCTTCTAAAACATAAGGAACATTAATAACCATAGTTACCCCAACACTAAATTGAACAAGAGAAGTAAAAAAACCTAGCCATATCAGTTGTTTTTGCTTGAAAAAATAGCGATAACCAACTAGTACCTGCTTTAACCAAGGAATCTTTTGTTCTTGCTGTTTTAGCATAGGTTCTTTTAAATAAAACAAGCTAATGGTACTAAGTAGAAAAAGCATCCCTACGACTATATAAGCAGAGGGGGTTCCTAAATAAGCTGCTACAATGCCCCCTATTGTTGGTGCTAAAAAACTCATTGTTCGTACCGTTCCATCCATCCAAGCATTCATTTGCATTAATTGATTTTCTGCCGCAATTGTAGGTAGCAAAGCTGAGGCAGCAGGAACATAGAGAGGTTGCAAGATTCCAAGAATCGCTTGAATCACAAATAGAATCCATATCTCCATGTGACCGGAAAACATTAAAATTACAGGTGAAAAGAACACCATACTACGTATAACTTGGGAGCTTAACATAACGTGTTTTCGACTTACTCGATCAATCATAGGCCCTATAAAGAGTTGAACGAGTAAAGATGGAATGAAATAGGTTAGCCATAGTGTTCCCATTGCTGATTTTGATCCAGTTAGCTCATATAGCCATAAAGAGTTACACAAGGCACCTATCGCACCTCCAAGTTCAGAGATGCTTTCACCTATCCATAAATATAAAAAGGAACGGTTAGCAAGAACATGTGAAGGTTTCTTCACCTGATTATTTCCTTTCCAAAAAACGTTGTAGTTTTTCTTGGAGAGTATTAAGATTCTCAAGTTGAATATAATACCGAGACTTGTGTACTTTCACAATCCAAGCAGCCCGAAGTAAAGCCAAATGATGATGAACAGTGGATTTGGGAATTGTAAGCTGTTTCGTTAATTCTTGAAGAGAATAATCTTTTTCAGTCAGTAATTTAATAATTTTTAATCTGGTTTCGTCTCCAAGAGCCTTATAACCATGAAGTAAAGCAGATGGTGGAGAGTATGGATCTTCTATTTCATGAACATTTTCATCAGAAATGGGATAATAAAAGACTTTAACTCCTGGTAAAGTGGTTTCTACGTTCCAAGGACGATAAACATATTGAGGAATCAGTAAAACTTGATGGATGAATGGTTCCGGTTGATAATCAATGCCTGTCACATGTTTAACTAATTCTTCAGGTTCATAAGTTGAATAAAGAGCACGCTTTTGTTGAACATCTCGTTCTAACATAGCTTTAAACTCTGTATAGTTGGGTTCTATAACTGTCTTATACCAACCTTCAGAAATAATTTTTAAGTGTTCTTTTAATACATCAATGTCAACCGTTGAAATGTATTCAATATAGGCTGGAAAAAACTTATGGTGCTTGCAGCTGTTCATTAAAGAAGCAATTGCTTCTTTCTCCTTATGAGAAGCTTTTTTTCGAATTTCTTCATGTTGAGAACCAATGTAAGGTAAACAACATCCTCGTACTTTACTTTCAGGGAGTTGATAAAGAAATTCAATGAAGTTCTGAAGTGAATCAAAATGATTGGAATGGAGAAGTTGCAGCAAAGCAAACCACGTGTTGTATTTATGTGTGTAGTTTAGCTCTTTCTGGACTGTAGAAGATAATTCGTTTTTAATATCCTCCCAATAACCAGTGGGCTTTTCTAACGTATGATGAAAATCATAATATGTATAAGCAGCGATACCTAATCCCATTTCAAATAAAATCGAATATTTCATTTGTGTCGAATACGTTTCTCTCATAGAATTTAAATTCATTATTTTCATAAGCCATCTCTCCTTTCTTTATATTCTACATTTATCGAATATTAAATTCAATATTTTTCGAATTTTTATACAAATCACTTCTTTATGTATCAAATTTAAATGCATACATGTTTATAAGAATCAAAAAGTCCGTAAATGTATACGTTTACGAACTTCTCTTTTTCGTCAGAATTCTAAAAAATCGAGCGTTCGTTTAAGTGATTTTCCGAATTACGAACGCATCATAAGATTAACATACTTTTACGAACGTTTTTTTAGAAATTAGAAAAGAAGATATACCTTTTTAAATAATATTATGCCCTTTCTTAATCAATACTTCTAATGCCTCTTCCAATTTATTATTTTTTACTAAAAGGTAATCCGTATTATATGTAGAAATCGCAAATATACTAATATTTTCCTCAGCAAGTGGTTTAGCTAATGAAGCCAATATACCCGTTAACGAAAAATCAAGAGGTCCCATTACTTTAACTCCCCTCCACTCTAAACTAACCTCCATATCCTCAGTCGTCAGGGGAAGTAAATCTTGGGAACATACAATTGATAATTCTTCGTCTGTATACGTAATAGAGCGGAATTCCCTCCCTTCAATTACCCATTTGGGTATAGGGTGAATGGGATTTAATTTTATGATAGCAATCTTTTGAGGCAATATACATAAATTCACTATAGGTCATCTCCATATCTTCGTAAAATATAAAAACCTTAAAGCTATGTAATAGCCTCAAGGATTTTGTTATATATTGGTTATTGACTAATATTATTTAATTACTAAAAAATATTTAAAAGTTATATACTAGCATCCTGTTGTTTTGTTAAAACAAAATTCTTTTCTCTACTAACTTTAAAGAAAAATACACTACTAATAAGAATAAACATAGTACAACTTACAAAAAGCACAGATTGACCTCCCATTGAAAGCAAAAAACCTCCTACTGATGGGCCAACAAAGAAACCTACTTGACTTAAACTTGATGCTCCATAGTAAATTGCTCTTTTATCATCAGGAGCTATTTTTCCCATAACTATATCGAAGCAGGGAAAAAGAATTGCTTCTCCAATGGCTACTAAAATAGTTGCAATAATAGTCATTACAAAGACTTGCCATTCAAAAATGAAGAAAAGAAAGCCTATACTTAGAAGGCCAAAACCAATACTAATTGATTTCGAAAGGCTTAAATTCTTTAAATACTTAATATGTATAAACTGAAACAATACTACAACTAATGCATTCAATGATACTAAGATTCCAAAAGCAGGCCTAGTATTTTTTGAATCAATAATAACTGCAGGCATAAGTGCTTCATATGCCCCATAAGCCATTACAATAAATAAAGAACTAAGAAGCCAGAATTGTAAATTAAGGTTTTTTAACACAGAAAAGGTATCTTTTGCAGATATAGGATCTACTTTAACTACTTTAAAGTCTTGAGCGCGCAGTAAAGTATATGAAGCTAATAAGAATATTAGAAACATAATAGAACTTAACAAGAATGTATATCCTATAATTTTATCGTATATTATTATTCCAATTAGTGGACCAACGACATTTCCTATATTTTGAAAAAGATAACGCATTCTAAAGAAATATTCTTCTTTTTTACCTTTTGCTAATGATACCATTGCAGCTCTTATTGAGCTATCTAACATTGCTTTTCCTAGTCCAAATATACCTAAAGATATAGAAAATAGACTTAAAGAAGTTGATATACCCATTGTTGCAAATGATATAACACTTAACGAAAGACCTAATCGTAAAGTTTTTAAATACCCCCAGCGTTCAGCTAATATACCGCAGAAAAAACTAGTTAGAAATAACGTGACAGGCCAAATACCTGATAGAAACCCTACTTCTACTACAGACAAACCTAATTGGTGCAATCCATAAATCGTAATAAGAGGTAGTGATATAAATACACCTAATGTATTTATACCACTACCAATAATAAGGACCCAAATATTTCTTTCAATATTATGTTTCAAATGATAAAACCTCTCTCTGAAAGGAATATTCCTAATTTTATTTCACTGTATATTCATTTAAAAGTAATTCTAAATCCGATTTTATATTTGACCAGTCTGCAGAAACAAACAAGAAGCTTCCCAAATTATTAATATATGAAAAATGTCCGTTAAGAGAAGTACCTAATTGTGGCTTTTCAGACCAAGACAAAGATTCTAAATGTTTAGTTGGCATGTTAATTGCTTGAATATTTTTATCTTCTTTAGACGAAAAATCTTTCGGGAAAATTAACCAACCATAATTTTTATCCTCTTTTTTATTCTTTATATTCGGCTTTATTCCCATCTGACATTGAACATGGGCTTCATCTAAATTTAAGCCTATAGCTCCTTCAATAGCTGGAACTACTAAACTTCCACCTGGTCTGATACCAATTTCTAAAAATACTTTTTCTCCTTTATCTGTAAGAAATGCCTCTAAATGAAAAACTCCATCCGGAATATTCATTACGCTATGTACTTGTTCTGCAAAATCTCTCCATTCTTCATCTTCTTTTTTATTACCCACCGAAATTGAGCCTAATGGTTCACCATCTAAATAGTTTAAACAGAGACCTTCGTATTTAGAAGCTCGACAAAACTCTATTTTATTATTAAATACATAACCATCGATGTGATACACAGGACCGTTTATGTACTCTTCAAATTCAATATCATCTTCAGTAAATTGATTTATACCTTTATCACTTGGATCTGAAATGTTGTTCGCAAGATAAGTTTTTAAGTCATCTTGGGAATATAAAATACTTATCCCTTTACTTCCAGCATAAGATCTAGGTTTTACAATTACAGGAAACAAATTATCATTATGTTTTAATTTATCTAATTGGTATAACTGAGGAGTCCTTATTCTTCCTTCAATAGATTCTTTCATTACTACCTTATCCCTAAACTTTAAAACATCTTCTTTTTTCATACCTTCATGGTTAATATACTCACAAATCTCAGCTGTAAGTACGACAGAATATTCATCGGTACTAATAACATGATCAAATGGTCCCCAATTTTTACAATTTTCGAGAGCAGCTTCAATCTCTTCTTTATTTCTTAAATCATTAAATGGAAAGAAGTTATCGAATATCTGAGATTCTTTTATTTCCTCACCAAAAAACTCAACTACTGCTGAGTAATGTGCTTTTGGCAAAATGCCTTTCTCTATCATATTTACTAATCTTTCCTCAATATCGGTATGAGTGGTTACTATTAATATCTTCTCCATATTTCTTGCCTCACTTCTGATTATTTTTCGATGTTGTGAAAATTAAGAAATCTGCAATTTTATTAGGGAAACCTAATGCCCCTAATGTAATATCAGGCTCAGGATTCACTTCAGCAACATATAGGTTTTGGTCTGCAGATACTAAAATATCTACACCTGCAATGCACAAGTCAAGATTTTCTACAGCTTTAATTGCCAATTGTTTAACGTTTTCTGGTGTTTCTTGAGGATCCCAAATAATTATGTCTCCTCCCATTGTTCCATTACAAATAGGCGTTTCAGAGTCATCATTATAGGAAAACCTCTGATTACATTGTATAATCTCTGAATTAACTACATCAATGCGCCAAATGTATTTTTCAGGATTTAATACAAATTCTTGTACAATTGCTACTCCATCTCTTTTCAACAAGTTGTTAACTTCTATCGGTATTTCACTATTTTGAAATGTATAGATATCCTCAGCACAAGCTCCAAGATAAGACTTTGCAATGAAATGATTATTATCATAACTTTCACAAAACTCTACAACTTGTTCAATATTAAATACTACCTTAGTTTTTGGGATAGGTAGATCTGCTTCCTCTAATTTTAATGCCATCAAGGCTTTATTTCTGGCCACTGCATACGCTTCAGGAGAGTTAATAATATTTATGTCTTTATTTCTTCTATTAAATTCTTCTAACAGGTGCAATTGAGTATAATATGAAGAAAAATGTTCTCCCATTCTATCTAAATAAATAACATCAAACTTAGATAAATAATTTTCTAGATTATTACCAGTAGTATATGAAATTTTAGACCAATGAACTAGCTCAACTTCAACTTTGAGTGACTCCATTCTTTCTTTTATTTTTTCAAGTAATGGATGGATTTCTTCATGAATTATTGCAAATTTTTTATTCATTAAATTCCCTCACAATGCTTCTTTTTTTAACACCTAATGATGGGATAAAGTCTACAAACTCAATTTTTAACTCTGTATCAAAACCAAAATGTTGTTGAAATCTATGCCTAAACTCTAAAACGACTTCAGAAATGTCTGATATTTCAACTTCTTTTTTTATTAAAAGTCTAATATCATGCAAAGATTTTTGCACTAACCTAAACTCTTTGACACCAGATCCTTCACGAACCAATGTTGTATCAAATATTTCTGAAATGATACCAGGATCTATAGATCCATATTGAGGACTAATAATTTTCATATCTTGCCTTCCAATAATTCTTTTAATTCTCTTTAAACCGAATTCAGGATTCTTTTCTTTCCATTCAGCAAAATCATTTTGTGCATATCTAATCCTTGGCATGGCAAAGTTCCATAATTCAGTACCTATTACTGTATCCATATAGTCATCATTAAGGTTTACCAATTCAACATATACAGTATCTTCAGCAACTAAATAGTCCCCATTTTGCTGTTCCCATGCAATAATACCTAATTCTTCTGCAGAATATTCATCCAATACAGGAACACCTAATTGCTTTGACAATTCTCTTCTTATATGGGCAGAAGATGTTTCACTATTAGTAGTAAGCAACTTAATCCCTAAATCCTTGGCATCTGGCAGTAATTTTGCCACATCTATAATTCTATTAGCTACTCCAGTAATTACTGCTGGCCTTATTTTCCTAATATGTTCTTCTAAATCAGGCAATGGAGCTCCTAAACCTACTGTAAACGTAGGGAATTTCCCTAACATACTTGTTAGTAAAAAAGGTTCATAGTATATAGAGTATATCCAGTCTTCATCCTTCAAATTTGCCCCCATCATACTTTCAAACATCTGTAAACGTTGTACAAACATATGTCTGTGACGATTGGTATCATTTATTAAAGTTAATGGTACACCAGTAGAACCGGATGTTCTTGATTTATGATTAATTTTCACCCATGGATTTTTAAGCGCTTGTTTATAGATTTCTTGTAAGTCATCTTTATTAATAATTGGTAGCAATTCGAAATCTTGCAAGGATTTAAAGTCTCCAGGCTCAAAACCAACCTCTCTATAAATCTTATTGTAATGAGGGATATTTTTATATGCAAATGCGACCAATTCTTGAAGTCTAATAAGGTTCATTTTGTTAAGGTATTCTCTAGGTTGCATATCTAGTTTTTCATAATTATCTCTTTGATCAAAAAAGTCTTTAGAAATTTCAGTATGCTTCTCTAAAGTTTCCTCAGGCCACACATGGTCAAAAATCACATGAGGTTTTAGTTGAGATGGTGATCCAGCTTTTTCAAAAACATCGATAAAATAATGATTCATTGCCTTGATCTCCTTACATATGTACAATTTCGTAAAATGGAACCTCCAACAATTTATTTGTTGGAGGTATTTAATAAATTTTAAAGCATCAAGTTTAATTAACTAAGTTAACTAAAATACCTTCTTTAAAAGATTTTATGTTCTTAATTAACTCCACCATATTTGCCTCTCTTGCTTCTTCTGAATACCAAGCACTACCTGGAGTAAATATTACATTATCCAACTCTAAAATTTTATTATCCTTATAGTTTTTTAGGTCGTCTAGACCTGCTCCAACAATTTTTTTATCCTTTAATAATTGATAAAGCGCTTCTTCATCTACGACATTTCCTCTACTTGTATTAACAAGTATGGCATTTGCTTTCATATTCCCAAGTAAGTCTTTAGAAACTATATTGATAGTTTCTTCATTATGCGGCAGGTTAATTGAGATAAAATCACTAGATTTAAAAACTTCTAGCATGCTAACAGTTGTAACTCCTTCAACACTATTATTATTCTTGCTACATCCTATTACATTCATACCAAAAGCTCTAGCAATACTAGAAACCACGCTACCTATTTGACCAAGGCCAACTATGCCTAGCGTTTTTCCTCTTAATTCTGTACATAAGAATGGAGGGTAAACGTGACTTTTTCCCTCTCTGCAAGTTCGATCGGCTAAAGCTAATTTACGATTTACTGATAACATAAGAGCAAATACATGCTCCGCAACAGATTGCTTTGAGTAAGTAGGACAGTTAGAAACATGAATTCCCTTAGCCACTAATGCATCTACATCGATATAATCAAAACTTGTAGTAATTGCAATTAAATACTTTAATCCGTCTATTTTATCAACCATATTTTTGTTAATCGTAGTCCATTCAACGATTGCAATATCTGTGTTTGAAAGTCTTCTAATAGCTTCCGTTTCATTTGGTAAGTCATCATATACTTTCATCTCTGCTATTTGATTTATTTTCTCGATAGTCCAATCCGGTAAATAAGTTGGTTTATCAATATAAGTGATCTTCATAAAACTATCTAACTTCTTCTTTCATTTTGAGATTGGAAAGCTCTATATATCTAGAAAGTGCGTCACATGATTTTCTAAACATTTTCGGATCTCTTGCTAAAGCAATTCGAATATAACGCTCACCTACTTCTGGATTAGCCCAATGAAAATGATCTCCTGGCAAAACTCCTAATCCAAATTCCAACATACTTTCTAAAACATGCAGACTGTTTATACTTGGATCAGCAATATTTAACCATTCTACACTAATCATTGTATCGTCACTATGTGGCACGAAGATTGAATCTTTAATTACATTTCTAAGGTATGTTCTATTTTCTTCAATTACTTTCCAAAGTGAAGAAGAAATACCCACTTTCTGAGCATCTTTTATATACTCGATTAACAAATTTAATATAAATGGAGAAACATTCAATAAAATGTCATTATGAAGCTCAAGAATTCCCTCATATAAATCTTCACTAGCTGCTAAAATACTACATTTTAAATCCTGGGTAGGCCAAGTTTTTCCTGTGTCTTCAACCATAAAATAGCTTACTCCAGAATCTTCTAATGCTTCATATTGATCCCAGAATGAATCTTGATGATAAAACCTAAATGTACAATCAATTATTAACAATTTATCATTTTCTTTACAATGTTTAATTACCGTTTTAACTTCGTCTTGACTAAGCATAAATCCAGTAGGATTATTTGGTAAAGTAAGGAAAAGAGCATCGGTAGTCATATTGTCTAACGTATGTAAAATATTACTTGGAGTAAACCTATCTTCTGCTACAGGGACCAGATGTACATCTCTTCTCTTTAAGATAGTTGCTAAATTATCAAAGCAAGGCTGAAGTAGACTAACACTTAATTTATTCTTTTGAAGATATGTTGCTATTAAATCAGTTGATAATGAAGCTGAATAACATAGCATTGTTCTTGGGTGGTTTGTAGCTGAAAATTGTTCAGCAAGCTTAAAAAATTCATTTTGAAATTCTTCTTCTAAAGCTTTTTGTTTAGTTAGTTCGGAATTATAAAAAATATTAGATAATTCTGATATAATTTTTTTCTGTGTTTCTGATTGACCTTGATGAGCATGGCCATCAGCTAAATTAAAATCCTGATTAAGTCCAACAGATTCATACCTTGTAAGATTATTAAATTTAGTCACTCTGACATTCTCCTTATTTTATAAAATTTATCGGCTTACTTTAGACACATATATCAAAGATACAAATATTTAACATC
>NZ_BCVD01000131.1 GCF_001591565.1 Priestia flexa NBRC 15715
GGAACAGCTAGTGTTCGTCTTTTAAAAGCAATCATTTTGTTATGTCCCAAACTGTTTTTATTTTAACGATGAAATAATACAAGCTTCCCGTTAGCTTGTACGCATCGGTGCGTTTTTTCATGGTAATTTAGCTCCGTTAGTTTACTCATTCCAATTTCTTTTGCATCACGTTCACTTGCAGCTTCAAACGTTTCATCCAATAGTTTTTCTCCGTCTTTTTCAAAAACTGTTAGCGTATACATTGTCATGAAGACCTCTCCTTTAGAAAATGGATATCTGTTCACTTTATTAAAATTCGAAGTTTATATTGAAAATTCCTGCTTCGGTTTACAACTACATAAAATTTCCATACAATAAGAAGTAGGTCTAACTGAGTGATTTTTTCAGCACGTCGCCAAGGATAAGTAGATTAGTAAGTGATAAAAACATTTAAACTTCGGTTTGTTTAAAACTTTTTATTCATTTCTATTATCCTGTTTCTTTACTGGTGACTAGGCTGTTGGTTCAAGAGATAGTTAGCGAAGTAATTTATTAAAAGGAGGAGAAATATGTCTCTGTTATTGACGGATGTGTCAAAGCAATACGGCTCATTTACAGCCGTGAACAATTTATCGTTACATATTCCAAAAGGTGAGATATTTGGATTTTTAGGGGCTAATGGTGCAGGGAAAACAACAACGTTTCGAATGGTATTAGGCTTGATTGAACAGTCGGCGGGAACCATTACGTGGAAGGGTGCACCGATTACATATGAAACAAGCAATATCGTTGGTTATTTACCAGAAGAGCGAGGGTTGTACCCAAAGCTAAAAGTGCGAGATCAGCTTGTTTATCTTGGTAAACTACGAGGGATGAACAAGAATGATATTTTAAAAGAAATGGATTATTGGTTGAAGCGTTTTAACGTACCTGACTACGCCAATAAAAAAGTAGAAGAGTTGTCAAAAGGAAATCAACAAAAAATCCAGTTCATCGCATCAGTGATTCACCGTCCAGAACTGCTTATTTTAGATGAACCGTTTAGCGGGCTGGATCCAGTTAATGTTGAGCTCCTCAAGTCAGCGGTCATTGATTTAAAAGAGCGAGGAACAACAATCGTCTTTTCAAGTCACCGTATGGAACACGTGGAAGAACTTTGTGAGCATTTATGCATCATGCACCATGGTCAGCCTGTTGTGCACGGCAAGCTAGGGGACATTAAACGCTCTTTTGGTAAGAAGAATGTTATCGTTCACGGAGAAGGTCCATTTGAACGCTTAGAAGCTGTAGATGGAGTTGTCAAAATGAAACAAACGGTTGAAGGTGTTAATCTGCAAATCGAGAATGAGGATGTCTCTCAAGCTATTTTCAAAGAGCTGGCAGACTTTTCATTTGTGCGAAAATTTATTGTAGAAGAACCTTCTCTAAATGATATTTTCATTGAAAAGGTAGGTGCTTCGTATGAATAAATTTTGGATCATTGTAGCGCATACGTATTTAAACAAGCTTAAGACAAAATCGTTTATCATTACGACTGCTATTACAGTCCTGCTTTTATTAGGAATTACGAACTTAGATACAATTATTAAAGCATTTGATAATGACGAGCAAACGACTGTGGGAGTTCTCAGTGAATCCGAAGAGGCGTACAGCACATTCAAGGAAAATATGAAACTCATTGATGAAGACTTAGCGCTAAAAGAAATTAAGTCGGAGTCAGAAGCTAAGAAACAGGTCAAAGACGAAGAGATTGAAGGGTATCTTCAGCTATCAATCAATAGCGAAGAGCTACCACAAGGTGTTTACAAGTCAAACTCTTTAGCAGAATCTGCGGTTGCGACGTCCTTACAGCAGGGACTTCAACAAATGAAAGTTGCTTATGCTACCCAGAAGGTCGATTTAGACCCTCAGCAGATTGAAGAGATTTATAGTCCAGTTGCATTTGAAAAAGAAGCGTTAGTAGATAATGCCAAAACAGAGGAAGAACTAAGTCAAGCTAGGGGACTTGTGTACGTCTTACTGTTCGTTATTTATTTCTCCGTTATTATGTACGGCAGCATGATTGCGATGGAAGTTGCAACTGAAAAGTCATCACGAGTGATGGAAATTCTCGTG
Organism: Priestia flexa NBRC 15715; assembly: GCF_001591565.1. GTDB lineage: Bacteria > Bacillota > Bacilli > Bacillales > Bacillaceae_H > Priestia > Priestia flexa. The sequence continues at coordinate 2,095 of NZ_BCVD01000131.1, forward strand.
TCCAGCGTTTCTCCAGTAAAGCAAATGTTTGCAAAAATTACAGGGATTGCGTTATTAAGCTTGACTCAGTTTACAATTATTGCTGCGGTCGGCTATATGTCTTTACAAGGAAGTTCCAGCGAACTTTCTGATTTCCTAGGGTTTTCAGATGTACCGATTCAGACGTTTGTGTATGCATTCGTTTTCTTTATTCTAGGTTATCTCTTATTTGCAACCCTAGCTGCGTTTTTGGGGTCGCTTGTTAGCCGTATTGAAGATGTACAGCAAATGATTACACCGATGACGCTTGTAATTGTAGCAGCATTTATGATTGCTATGTTTGGTTTAGGGAAGCCTGAAGCGTCATTTATTACTATCACGTCATTTATTCCGTTTTTTGCACCAATGATTATGTTTTTGCGTGTTGGAATGCTAACAGTGCCAGTGTGGGAAATTGCGCTTTCCATTGGCTTACTCGTTGCAACCATTGGCTTACTCGCTGTGTTTGGTGCTCGAGTTTACCGAGGTGGCGTTTTGATGTATGGAAAATCTTCATCGTTTAAAGATATTAAAAAAGCACTTCAGTTAACAAAGAAAGAATCCATAAAAAAATAAGAACAGAAAAAGGCATGAGCTCATATCGTAGTGAGTTCATGCCTTTTTCGGTCGAGTCGTGCATTAACGAAGTGATGGTGTTAAAATAAATGTAAAGGAATGACAGGTTACAGCGAGAATAGACGCGTAACGTAAGGAGGAACTGACATGGCAAAAGGAATTGGCCAGCATGAAGTAGGCGAACAAGTGGATTTATACTTTTTAATAAAATCTTCAACAAGAGGAATTGCAAGTAACGGAAAGCCGTTTTTGACGGTAATCTTACAAGATAAAACAGGCGATATTGAAGCGAAGCTATGGGATGTATCTCCTGAAGATGAAGAAACGTATGCTGCAGAAAAGATTGTAAAGGTTGCAGGAGAAGTAATGAATTATCGCGGTAGAAATCAGTTGAAGGTGCGCAACATTCGCCCAGCACAGCCGCAAGATGGAGTTCGAGTTTCTGATTTTCTAGAAGTAGCACCATTATCTCGAGAAGAAATGGTTGAATATATTACACAAAGCATCTTTGAAATGAAAAATTCTAATATTCAGCGCCTGACGCGTCATTTATTGAATAAGTATCAGTCAGAGTTTTTAGAATATCCAGCGGCAACAAAAAATCACCATGAATTTGTCTCAGGTTTGGCTTATCATGTTGTATCGATGCTTAAGCTTGCCAAAACGTTTGCTGACTTATATCCATCATTAAATCGAGATTTATTATATTCTGGCGTTATTTTACATGACTTAGGAAAAGTATTTGAGCTTTCTGGTCCTGTTTCAACAACCTATACGGTTCAAGGGAATTTATTGGGACATATTTCAATTATGGTGAATGAAATTGGGAAAACAGCTGAAGAGTTAGGTATTGAAGGTGAAGAAGTTATGCTTCTTCAACATATGGTTCTATCTCACCACGGGAAAGAAGAGTGGGGGAGCCCTAAAAAGCCGCTTATTAAAGAAGCAGAAATGCTCCATTTAATTGACAACGTCGATGCTAAAATGAATATGTTAGATCGTGCTTTAGACAAAACAAAGCCAGGTGAATTTACAGAGCGTATCTTTGCATTGGACAATAGATCATTCTATAAACCAACAGTTGAATAAAAGTATCAGTCATATCCGAGACAACTTGTACATATAGTGGTTGTAAATAACGGATGTGGAGGATGAAGAGATGGTAACATTACCGATTTGGATTTATTTAGTTGTAGCAGGTATCTTTTTTAGTGGATTTATGGCCATTCGCTCTGCACAGCAAGAAAAGCACATTGATGAGTCATTTATTGAAAAGGAAGGTCAAATTTTTATTGACCGGATGAATGTAGAAAAAGAGCGCCGCGAAGGCAATTCAATCTAAGCACATGAATAAGAAAAGGGCCGTTCCTTCGAACGGTCCTTTCTTTGAGTTAAGTTATTAACCCTGAGCATTTGTGCTATCTGTTTTTTCAAACGCAGGCTCAACCTTTTTATCTTTTACATCTACATTTGCATCTTCAAGCTCTTTTAACAGCTTTTCTTCTAGCTTAGCTTGGTCAACTTTTGAACGCTTAATCTCTTGCTCTAAGTCAGCTTTCATATCCTCAAAAGAAGCTAATTTCTTTTTATCTTCTAGCTTAATGATGTGATAGCCGTAGTCTGATTTAACCGGCTCACTAATTTCGCCTTTTTTAAGCTTGTAAGCAGCAGTTTCAAACGCTTCTACCATTTCGCCAGCACCGAAATATCCAAGGTCTCCACCTTTTTCGGCAGAACCTGTATCAGTTGAATATTCCTGCGCTAATTTTGCAAAGTCTTCACCTTTATCAAGCTTAGCCTTTACTTCTTTTGCTGTTTTTTCATCTTCAACTAGAATGTGACTAGCTTTAATTTCAGGCTTTTTCGCTTCATATGCTTCCTTTAATTCCTTTTCTGATACTTTAATATCAGCTGTTGCTACTTTGTCACGTAAAAGGTCTACTTTAAGCATGTCTTTTACGGAATCTTCACCATTTTGCTCAATAGCTTGGTCAATTTGATCTCCGTATTGTTCACGAAGATTGTCTAACTCTTGATCAAGTTCTTTATCAGTAATTTTATATTTTTCGCTAAGTACTTTTTCATCTACTACATTGCGCACTAAAGTGTTGAATTGGTCTTGACCAATTAAATTCTTCATTTCCTCATATAGTTCACCTTGAGTCACGTTTCCTGCATCAGTTTCAACAATGACTTTTGCTGAGTCACCTTTTGATTCTGAAGCATCGCTACTACAAGCTGATAATGCTACGATACTTGCAGCAGTTGACAGCGCAATTAAGCTTTTTTTCATATGTACACACTCCTACTCTTTGTTTTCATATAAAGTGTAATGATAGTTCACTCATACGTTTTACTATACCATATTTCTCAAATTTAACGAAATGAATATGGAAATAAAGTGAAAACAAGAATAAAAAGTAATTATTTCCCTTAATTAAATCCGTTCTGAAAGTAAGAAATGCAGAAATAATTATTAAAATCGTGATAAACGCCTAGACGCTTTAGAGTGTTCATGCATAACATGCAGTATTAGTAAACGAAGGAGGTGCTCATATTATGAGTCATGGATATGGATATGGAAACGGTTTTGCGTTATTAGTTGTGTTATTTATTTTATTAGTAATTATCGGATGTGCTTGTTACTACTAATAACACCAGAGACTGTAGGAGATGAAGGAGGAAGAAACAAATGGGTAAACATGGATATGGAAACGGCTTTTCTTTAATTGTAGTCCTGTTTATTTTACTAGTAATCATCGGCTATGGCTTAGCATACTAAGCAATAAAGTAAAACGCGGTGACTGGGTTCACCGCGTTTTATGTGAATAATACCTCAACATAGGAAGAGATCAATAAAATTGTAATTAAAATATTAATTGTACGAAATACCTTTGGTTGCTTCTCTTCAGGAATTTCTTTTTGTAGACATAATGTATTTGTTAGTGTATTAATGTAAAATAAAATAAATAAAGCAAACGGTATAAAGAATATGTACATAAAGTAGAATCCCCCTAAAATCGACGTCAATTATCTGGACTATACGTAGTTTATCTAATGAGAAAGTAATATCTAGCGAGTAATGTCAATATTAACATTACCAAAAAATAAGGAAAATAGATAGAGATTCGCTAAAACTTCCTGTAAATTGCGGAAGAACTGTCGAAAATAAGGGGGTATCGAAATGTCCTTGCGAAATAAAGACAAGGCCGTTGAAATGCATTGTAACATAAAGAATTATTTGGAAGAAAGGGTTCGAATCATGTACAATATGAAGTAGGGACATGAACGGTGAAGGAGTAGAGTAAAGGATGGAAACTTTAGAATCTAGAGTGTCACGTTTAGAATACTACATAAAATTGCTAGCTGGAACGCCTGAGCAGGAAGCAAAGCCATTTATTGAGCTCGTTGTTAAAGAAGAGCTAACGAGAAGAGAAGTAGAAGATGTTTTACTTCTATGCGAAGAAATTAAAGAGGTGTACATTGAGCAAAAAGCGGAAGGCTTAACTGACTTCGTTCCGCTTCTTACACAATTTGTTGGAATGCTTAATTATAAGCTGGACCCGCAGGAAACAATCGAGTCTTTACTGAATCAAAGCTCGTATCAAGATGTAATGACAGAGCTTTTTAATATCGTGCAATGGATTCGTGACTAGTTCTTAATTAGAAATGCTTTCTTTTTGATCAGTCACGATTTTTTCTCTTTTTTCTAGCTTGCCATCGTTATCAACAAACTCTTCTTCAATGTGATGAAATGAACGTTCGAAAATATCCATGAAGTCTTCCCCATAAATTTTACGGATTACGGTCATTAGTTCCATAAACTCTGGAAATTTGCCATACAAGTTTCGAAGGGGAAGAGCACCATTAAAAACAGAATTCTCGGATGGCTTGTAGTTCTCCATTAAAGCTAGTAAAATATCTTCGCCCTTTTGCGTTAGTTGAATGTAAGTGTTGCGCTTATCGGTTTCTTTTTTTGAAAATTCCAACAATCCTCTTTCTTCTAACTTTTTAGAAAAGTTAAACGCTGTTGAAACATGCATTACCCCAAACTTTGCAATCTCTGAAATTGATGCCCCGTTTAAATGATATGAAATCCATAGAATATGGTGCTCATTAATATTTAAGTCATAGGGCTTAATCCACTGCTGCCAATCTTTTTCTACGGTCTTCCACAGTGCTTTGCTTAATTGGGCAATACGTTGGCTAAATAAGAGTGCTTCTTTCAAATCATACACTTGATCACTTGTTTTTTTCATTTTCTCCCCACCTACTTTAGCGCAATTGCTTTTTTTATTTATCTTCTATTATGCCAATAAAATAAAAAATTATAAAGATGTAAATTTACGAAATTTTAAAAAATTAAATAAAGGAGGTAAAAAACCTCCTTTATTTCCCTTCAATTTTGGTTGTTTGTATGTGCTTTTCTAGGTGTGAAAGTGAATCTTCAATTTCATTTAAGTGTGATTGGATGGACTGCTGGTGTGGACGAATGTCTTTTTGGAATTCGTTGAGCGTTTTTGAAAGGTCTTTTGCGATATTTTTCACTATAGTATTTCCATCTTTAGCAGTCGTTTGAATCTGCGTTTTAAGATGTTTAATCTTTCCAGAGATGTCTTCTTTTGTTTCTTTTACTTGATGACTTTCTTGCGCAATGCGTTGGCGCAATGTTTTACCTGAAGTAGGGGTTAGCAAAAGCGTTGCAGCCGCTGCGGCAATGCTCCCAGCCGCAATGCCTGTAAAAAGGGAGGTAGTACGTTTCATAAAATCACTCCTATATATTATTTCTTTTTATGAACAAAGTTGTTCATACTGACATCATCTAACTTTTTTAAGAGTCAAAGAGTTTATACTGTATTATGTTTCCTAACCGTTAAGAAATAAACCTGCTAAATACAAAAAGGGCCCGCGTGGTACAGGCCCTTTCAAATCATGATACTTTTGCTGAAATACTTGTGCGCTTTAGTACAGAGTTTACGATCGGGTACACCACAACCATAACAATGGTATTTACAACCGTTGCAGGTAATACAACGCCTACAATTAGCGCCATTAAACCACCTGGTAACCCAACGATAAGTGCTGCTGCTGACAAGAAAATAATGCCTGATACAAGTGTACCAACCGCTGTTAGAGCGGCAGCTACAGGTGTCTTCACTGTTGTAACGTTATGAACAAGAAGTAATAAACCAAAAATAATAAAAGCAGTGATTGGTTTATCAATGATGTTTGGCACTTGCCCACCAGGGAATCCTGTTGTTAAGGCAGAAATAGCACCCGTTGTTAATCCAAGCAGTAAAACGTTTTTGACCCCAGGGAATAGTAAAATACCTAAGAACATCATGGTTAACATCATGTCTGGCTTCATACCAAACAAGACAGGTGGCATAATCGCATGCAGTACGGCACCAATTCCAACTAATAAAGATAGTGATACTAATGTTTTTGTGTTCATTTCTCATCTCTCCTCTTCTAAGCTAAGCTCTAAATATACCAATAGTGCGCCTGTGCCTATTGCATATATTTATAGACTAATTATAACATAAATCTGTGAAAATAGAATCAATCAGTTTACGCGTGAACGGATGCAAATTCATCCATAAATGCCGCTAATGCTTGACATGCTTCTAGTGGAACAGCGTTATAAATAGAAGCACGGCAGCCGCCTACAGAACGATGTCCCGCTAAGCCAACAAAGCCTTGTTCTTTTGATTGTGCTAAGAAAGCAGCGGTTAATTCTTCATTTGGTAAAGTAAACGTCACGTTCATTAGTGAGCGGCTATCATTTGTTGCATGCGGTGTGTAAAAGCCATTTGACTTGTCGATGCTAGAATAGATTAACTCTGCTTTTTTCTTATTATTTTCTGCAACTACTGTGACGCCCCCTTGTTCTTTGATCCAGTCTAAAACAAGAGATAGCATATAAATACCAAACGTTGGAGGCGTGTTATATAATGAGTTGCTTTTAATATGCGTATTGTAATCGAGCATAGTTGGTAAGTTTGCTGGGATTCGCTTTAACAAGTCTTTTTTAATAATAACAACGGTTACGCCGGATGGGCCTAAATTCTTTTGAGCACCGGCATAAATCAAGGAGAACTTAGATACGTCGATTGGACGGCACAAAATATCGCTTGACATATCCGCGATTAAATCAATGTTTTCAAATTTTGGATATTCAGCCCACTGTGTGCCAAAGATTGTATTGTTAGATGTGATATGCAGATACGCGGTGTTTGAAGGTAGAGCAGCGCGATCTAATGTTGGAATTGAACGGTAATTTTCTTCTTTAGTAGACGCAACAACCGTTGTTTCACCAACTTTTTTAGCTTCTTTTAATGCTTTTTCCGACCAAGCACCAGTGAGCACAAATGCTCCTACTTGATCTTTTCCTAAAAAGTTCATTGGAATCATTGAAAACTGAAGGCTAGCTCCGCCTTGTAAAAATAAAATTTCATGTGTGTCTGGGATTGAAAGTAGTTCTGTTAATGTTTCTTTTGCATGGTTCAAAACATTTTCGAATTCTTTGCTACGGTGAGATAACTCCATTACGGACATGCCCGTCCCTTTAAAATCCGTTAGCTCTTGTTGAGCAAGTTGTAAGACAGGTAGGGGAAGTGCAGATGGTCCTGCGTTAAAATTGTAAGCACGTTTTACTGAAATCACGTTAATTCCTCCTCAGATTTTCACATTCATCACAGACTGTATCTTGCTTCTTTGTCAGAAAGAATATCACTATACTATCATGAAAATAATTTAATGTGTGAAAACTTTTGAAAAATTTTAAGTAATCAGTATAGAAAATAAAAAACGTAGGAATGCGTGACAAAAGGTGTTAAAATCGATAAATACATAAAATATCTAAACAGGAAGAAGGTTATCATCTTGACGTGGCATATTAAAACATTTGATCAGCTGACAACGCATGAGCTATATGACATCTTACAGGAGCGTACTAGGGTATTTGTTGTTGAACAAGAGTGTGCTTATTTAGAGGTGGATGGAAAGGACCAGGCTTCTTATCATTTATTTAAAGTGGAAAATGCGCAAATCATTGCATACATCCGTTTAATGCCTAAAGGAGTTAGCTATCAAGAAGCTTCATTTGGTCGCGTCCTTGTTCACTCAGATTATCGAAAAACAGGGATGGGAAGAGAGTTAGTTCAAAAAGGATTAGCGTTCTTAAAGGATCAAATGGGAGAAGAGGTTGTAAAAATTCAGGCACAAAGTCACCTGCAGCATTTTTATGAATCATTTGGGTTTTATGCGATTTCAAACGTGTATGATGACGACGGGATTCCGCACGTAGATATGATTAAAGAAGAGA
>NZ_BCVD01000132.1 GCF_001591565.1 Priestia flexa NBRC 15715
AAACCCTTTTTGACATTATTAGAACATGTAGGCACTTTTCACATCACGTGAATATCACTGACTTTGATCATCCAGTCTCCAGACTTATTTTCATAAATATTGCACTGAAGTGTTAAATTACTGCGCTCATTATCGTAATACAAATCAAAATCGACCATATAGATTAATTTAGGGAATTGCTTCTTCACATTTTTCTTACCCAAACTAAAATGTGGAGCATCCGGTTGATCAATATAGAAACCATCTTCTAATTGATCGTAAGCTACTTCGGGAGGAAGTGTCATAACTCCTGGATACAAACTCAACTCTTCTTTTAAATTACTTATCTCGCTATCATCCTCTAATGGGAGAGACTCTATATTATGTTGAACTAATTCTTGTACAATGCCTTTAATCAGTTCTTTAACTTTATTAACATTTTCCATTAAGACAGTACTCCTTCTTAGGATTAGCTCCTTACCATTCTCTCCACTCTTCTGTTATATCTTCTTCAAACTCTAAGCCAGCTCGATTAGCCGCTTCCATAATGAACTCACACAATTCTTCTCTTTCTAATGTTTCAATAAAATAATCGAACTGTTCATTGAGATCATTTAAACTTAGCACTACTTGTTTTACGTAACGCAAGATATCTTGTTCTATATCTTTAGACTCTTTCAAACTATTTAAATAAGTGTCTAGAATTTCATCAGTCGCTTTAATGTTCTCGACAGTGAACAGTTCATCTTCTTCCATTCTCTCTTGCCATTCTAGGGTTGGTTTACTATCTTTTAATTCTTCCATCTTGTAATCCCCTTTATGTTTTTTTATGTTTACTTCTTAACTTACTGACATACACACTAAAATAGAATGGGACTTATGTATTCCGAATGACTTACAGGTAGCGGGCTATAAAGAAATAATTAGTGATGAAGACGTATACACTGAAGGTGAAATCTCGCTTATTGGGGAGCTTGAGTGACTCCCCTTTGTCCCTCGTCACTGCACTTTTAAATATCGTAAAGTTTTTAGCTTCTACTGCATATCATCAACTTATTACCAAATCGAAAACTGACTTAACGTCCTCCTGCCCTTCGTAAGCTTCAAACTGAATATCACCGAGCTTCGTTCCGACATCAAACTCACCCATTAAGCTATCAAGCATGGTGATTATTTTTTTATATAAATTTGAAAATTCACATCTTTTAGTTGATGACAAACACTATTTTTTTCATTACAATTGTAATATTACTGTAATATTTATTGAAATTAAACACATTTTTTCTAGTTAGTTGTAATTTAAGAATGAAACAAAACGATCAAACTATAAACGCACATAAAAGGTGAAGACATGAAAAAAAAGGTGCTTATACTGAGCTTGTCGATGTTCGGATTATTATCCACAAATACGTTTATACCGACCAAGGTGCTGGCTACTACTGCCGTGGAGCCCAATGAAAATACCGCTCCTGAAGAGGAGTTGGACGTGCTGTATGAACGCGTATATGATAATGGCTATGCGCTTGGAGAAAGCGATGGCTATAGCGGTGAGAAATTCATAAGCTTTGACGGAAACAACCAGCTTGCAGCTTATCCCTCAGAAGCTGCAAGCTGGTTCATGCTAGGCTATTCGGTCGGCTTTGAAAGCGGAAAGCGAAGTAAGACAGAAGAAGAAAAGACTGAAAAAGAAACCGATTATAGCGCTGGTGAAAAAGCAGGATACGAAATCGGAATTCAAGACTATGAGAACGCGACGGTCGCTTATACCCCTCCCACTATGAAAAGCAAGTCGGCTGACTGGAACGAAGGCTTCACGTTTGGCTACGAAAAAGCGATTGAAACGATGGATCTTTCTGTAAAAGCAAGAGAAGAAGGATACCAGCAAGGCGTACAAGATGAAGCAATGTCGGTACCAGAGCTTTATACCGAAGACCCTATGACGCAAAAAGCATTTGAAGAAGGCTTTCAAAAAGCAATGAACGAAAAAGAAGCGGCTAAAAATGTACAGTATGAAAAAGATGGCTATAAGCTTGGATACAGCATGGAGCCACTCGTTGTTCCCGATGGTCTTACGCCTGCCGGCACCGAAGCATTTACAAAAGGTTACAATAAAGGTGAAAAGAAGCGCTTAGAAGATGTGAAGATGGAAGGATTTAATGCTGCTTTTCTGAATGAAAAGTACAAAGTACCAAAAGTGTATGAATCGAATGTTCAGCTTCTAGAAGTCTACCAACAAGGATTTGTTTCTAATAAAAAAGCAGCCCAGTTCAAAAAACAAGCGTACCAAGACGGCTGGAAGTTAGGCACCAAAATGGATGTTCCCGCTGCCTATAAGAAAAACAAAGCAGCGGTGACAGCGTATAAAGAATACTATCAGATTGGCCAAGAAAAGCAGGAAAAGACAGTTTACGACGTGTTGATTGCCCTTGGTGTCTTGCTGAGTGGAATTGGCTTATTCCGCGTGATTAGAAAGCGCAAGAAAAAGGGAGATTTTTCAGTTTAGCTCCTCTTCTTTTTTATACTCTTACTTTTGGCTTGGTTTTTCCATTGTTTATTTTTGGAATCGGAACTCTTAGAAAACAAAATCTACACTTAAAGCAGTGAAGTACTTAGTTTTTGTTCTGTTGCATATTAAACTCCCTCACTCATAAAGGTTGAAATGGGGGAGTTACAAGCGATTCTATCTAACTTCTCCTTCACAGCTAAACACACAAATCACATTCGTTTCTTTTTCTTCATCATAATGCAGAAGCATCCATCTATCAGGCTTTACCTGCTGCACCGTTAACATATAATCTGCATGCACCACATGGCGAGGCAACACAGCAATGATCTTGCCCCTTCCGTTATGAATTTGAATAGGCCCCTTGTTGCTTTCCACTAAATAAAACAGCACATTATCTTTGCTAACATAGATGTGCTCTGGATTTTCTGCTTGGATAAAAGTTGAGTCTGCTTTCATTTTGGTAAAGGTAATTTTGTTCATATTTCTAAAACCTCACTGTTTGCCGTTTTATTGTTCGTAATAGTATGCTTTTACTCCTGGATAGTTTTTCCCTTTTTCTTTTAACACACAAAACTTCTTAAACAGCGGATAGTCATTTAAGCGACGGTTGTTTAAAAGTTTTGTTTCAATTGGTTCCATCTAATCGCACTCCGTTTCTTGCTGTTGGCTTTAGAGATAGTCGAATAAACAAACGACCCTCCTCTTAAGGAAAAATTATACAATCTAAAACAATAGAAAGATAGTAGTTTTTGAGTTAAAGTTCAAACAAAAAAGCGCCCCTTCCAAAAGGGCGCTTTCTATTACATGTCTTCTTCTACCACTTGACGATTTTTCTTCAATAGCTTCGATAATGCTTCATAGACAATTGGTACAATGACTAGCGTTAACAGCGTTGAAGATGTTAACCCACCGATTACGGTGATGGCTAATCCTTTTGAAATTAGTCCCGCTCCGCCTGCACCGAACACCATTGGAGCCATTGCACCTATCGTTGCGATTGCTGTCATCAGAATTGGACGAAGTCGCGTTGATCCTGCTTCAAGAATCGCGTCACGAATGGACATTCCCGCGCGCTCCATTTCAATGATGCGGTCTACAAGTACAATGGCGTTGGTTACAACGATTCCAATTAACATCAGAAGTCCCATCATAACGGATACGGAAATCGTTTCACCTGCAATCCACAGTCCGACAAACGAACCGATAACTGCAAACGGCAGTGAGAATAAGATCGCAAACGGTGCTAAACCTTCACCGAACGTTACCACAAGGATAAAGTAAACGATGAGAATCGCTGCAAGCATCGCTACGCCTAGCTGCGTAAAGGATTCCTGCATATCCGCTGCCACTCCGGCAACGTCTATTTTTACACCATTTGGTAAGTCAATGTTGTCAATCTTTTTATCGGCTTCAGCCGTTGCTTTTGATACGTCGTCGCCGACAATTTTACCAGAAATCGTTGTGTAGAATTCACCTTTGTTACGAGCAAGCGTCGTATAGGTTGTTCCTTCCTCTACCTCTACAATTTCAGATAAAGGCATTGCTGTTCCTTGAGCCGTTGGAACCTGTGTTTCTAACAATTCATCCATTGATTTTGGCTCTTTTTTTGCATCGCTTTGAACTGTAACGTTGACTTCTTCTCCGTCTTTTTCAACGGTAGTCAGCACGTCACCAATATTTTGTGCAGATAGCGCTCCTGCAATTTGTGCTGTTGTTAACCCATATTGCAGAAGCTCTTGTTGATTTATTTTCATCATGTGCTCAACGTATGGATTTTCAAAATCAGATTTGACGTTTTCTAATTCTTTTACGTCTTTTAATGCTTTTTCAACGTCTGAAGCTGCTTTATTTAAGTCGTCTAAATTCTTGCCGTATAGCGTATAGCTTACTTCATCAGACGACATGCCGCCCATGCCAAAATCCTGTGACTTCCATTCACCTGACTGGTCAAGGTTTGTTGCGTAGTCAATGACTTCTTCTTTTACGTCAGCAAAGTTCTTCACATCTTCGTCAAAGAATAAGTACATCAACGCTCCGCTTCCGCCACCCATCATGACTGCTGATGCGTCTGTGCTTGTTTCGTCATTGATTGAGAACTGAATTGTTTCTAAGTCATCACGCTTCATGAAATGCTCTTCAACTTTTTCAACATTTTTGAGCGTTTCTTCTTTCAACTCACCAGCCGCTGGCGTATACGTTAAGTACACAACTTTTTCTTCTTCTGAACCCATGAAGCTAAAGCCAATGAGCGGTGTTAAAGCAAGTGACCCTACAAGTAATACAACTGCGATTAAAGATGCAATAATTTTATGGTTTAAGACTTTTCCTAGGAAACCTTTATACCAGTTTGCTAGTTTTCCACCTTCTTTATGCGCTTTTACTTCTTTTTCACCCGATAAGTTTTTACGGAATAAGAAGTGGGAAAGCGCTGGTACAATCGTAATCGCAACGAGTAGTGATGCTCCTAACGCGAATGCCATTGTTAAAGCAAACGGTCTGAATAATTCACCAACCATACCGCCAACAAACATGAGCGGCGCGAATACAGCAACCGTTACGAGCGTAGACGAAAGAATTGGTTTAAACATTTCAATCGTTGCTTCACGAATTAACGCGCGGCCACGAAGTTTTTCGTCGGACAAGTTCATGCGTCGGTAGATGTTTTCCACTACGACAATCGAGTCGTCAATAACACGACCAATGGCTACTGTGATAGCCCCTAGCGTCATAATGTTTAGCGTAATATCAAGCCAGTTTAGTAGCAGTAGTGCCATGAAAATGGAAACTGGAATTGAAATGATTGAGATAATGGTAGATTTAATGCTGCGCAAGAACAACAAGATGATGATAACGGCGAATAAACCACCGAATAGCGCTTTTTCTACCATCGTAAATACGGATTCTTCAATCGGTTCACCTTGGTCTAGCGTTACGTCGATTGCTAAGCCATCAATCTCTTTTTCTTGATCTTTAATTAAATCTTTCACCGCATTAACAACTTCTACGGTATTTGCTTCCTGCGTTTTCGTAATTTGAATTGAAATCGCATCTTTTCCATTTGTGCGCGAAATAGATGGCACTTTACCAACCGTTTCAATTGTTGCAATATCTCCTAGCTTCACAAACGGACTTTGGTTTTGAGCAGTTGGTGTAACTGGAATTAACACGTCTTTTAAGTCTTCAATCGTTGTGATATCACCATCGAGTGAAACAGCTTCTTTCCCTGTTTCAAATTCTTTTAAGCCGAGTGATAGTGACATATCGCTTGCTTGAACCATTTCTTTGACTTTGTCTTCTGTTAAGCCAAGCTCTTTCATTTTGTCTTGATTGTAGACAAGGTTTACCTCTTCAATATGTTGACCTGTGAGCGTTGCGCCTGCTACGCCGTCGATGTTTTCAATTTTAGGAAGAACCGTGTCTTGTACTGTTGAAGATAACTCAACAATGTCTTCCTTATCGCTGCTGATGGATAACGCAACAACTGGCATCATGTTCATGCTGATTGCCATAACCGATGGCTCTTCCGCGTCTTCCGGCAGCGTGACGTTATCAAGCGCCGCTTCTAGCTCACGCTTTTTCTCATCCATATCCACACCGTACTCATATTCGATTTGAACCTGAGATACGTTGGCAGATGAGTTTGAGTAAACAGCCTTCACATCTTCTAAGCCTTCGATATTTTGTTCCATTGGTCTTGATATGTCTTCCATAACCTGTTCTGCCGTCGCTCCTGGATACACGTCCATCACGATTAGGTACGGAACAGAAATATCAGGTATGCTTTCCATTTTCATTCTTGTTCCAGCATAAATACCCGATACGGTGACAATAATCGTTAATAACCATACGGCTAACTTATTCTTTAAAACGAAATTAACTAACCCCTTCAATAACTAGCACCTTCCTTTTTGCTTAAGTGTCATGCATTCGGTATAATTTTAAACTGACTGGTCAGTCAGCACAAAATCAACTATAATTGTCCTAGTGATTATCTGTCAACTATTTTGATAAGGAACGAAAAGATACCATAACGAATTAAGAGGTTTTGGTCTCTTAAAATACGGGGAAACTAAGTGTTTAAGGAGGGTTCTTTCATGACTGAGAAGAATACACAAATTATTGAAGCTGGAATGAAGCTATTTGCAAACAAGGGGTTTTCGGCAACCTCGGTTCAAGAGATTGCAACGGAAAGCGGCATTTCAAAAGGGTCGTTTTATTTACATTTTAAATCCAAAGATGATTTATTATTAGCGATCTTGCAGCATCAATTTGCCATAATTAGCGAAGCATTCGATAAACAAACAGCGACCAATCAGAGCCCTCGGGAAAAGTTTATTCACCAGCAGGCCGCATGGTTTTCACACTTTATTAACCACCGCGAATTTTTCATTATGCTTGCCAAAGAACAAGCTATTCCGCGAAATGAAACGGTTAAGAAGCTACTGTTTGAAAAACAAATGGAAGCGCACCGCTATTATCGTCAAAGCATGTTAGCAATCTATGGTCCAGACGTAGAAAAGTATTCGTGGGACTTAACGTTTCTAATTGACGGAATGATTCATTCATATATGCGCGTCATCTTGCTGTCAAATGAAGACATAGATCTAACAAAACTTGCAAATTTCATTTTGAGCAGAATGGACAGCATCGTAAAGGATATTCATAACGATACTCCCCTACTCACGAATGACAAAGCAAACGAACTATTATCTCGCTTCCTTTTTGATAATGAAACAAACCTTGAAAAAATTGTAGCCAACTTAGAAGAAGAAATTCAAAAGCTAGACGAAGAAGAGCTATTCGTAACGCTTCAAGTGATTAAGGAAGAAATAATGAAAGAAAAGCCGCGAATTCCTGTTATTCAAGGAATGCTTTCAAACTTTGACGATTATCCTAGCCTCCATCATTATCGAAACGTCATTTTAGGTTATTATGCAAACAAACAATAAATTCAGGAAGCTAGTCCCCTACCTTTACACAGGTAAGGGACTTTACTCTTTTCTATGTTTGTTCCTTATTTGCTACTGTATGTTACTTCTATTTAACTTTAGAACCCAGTCTATAATCTATGAAAAGGAAAAATATATTTCCCCTCCATCTTCACTTCGCATATAGTCGATTCGCAAAGAATGCGACATTTTTCAACCACCTTTTAAACACTTCTCTTTCTCTACCGATATAGTAAATATACTGAATGAGTATCGCGATTGAAGCAGGCACATCGTTTGCCACGATTAATGATGCAATTATGGGCTTAGCGGCTCAAATTCAAGAAGTAACGGCAACCATCGAGGAAGTATCAAACGGAACTACCGCAGTAACAAATTCCATCACCCAAGTGAAAGCCGTATCCGAACAAGCGGCTGGCAGCTCGCAAAATGCATCCGCTGCCACGCAAGAACAGCTCGCTTCAATGGAAGAGATTACAGCTTCAGCTAACTCTCTTGCAGAGTTGGCTGAAGAACTCCAGGAGTCCATTCGACATTTCAAAGCATAATGGCCACCCGCTTTTGCGGATGGCTTTTTTATTTATCCAGACAATTTTTTATGACTCTAAATTTTTAGGCAAATAGTCCGATATATGTAGTAGCTACAATATGCATTTAATTTTATTTTCAAAGGAGAAAACGGATGAATATTCTTCGTAATTTAAAGCTTTCATTGAAATTTTTCATTTTACTTACCATAGCCTCTATTTCTCTCATCATTGTTGGAACGATTGGCTACCTATCCACCCAATTCACTGCTCGTGGATCTGAGATTATGTATACGGAACAATTAATTCCAAACAGCCTTGTTCAACAGATTCAGACCAACAACCGCGCGCTAGATACGTTTGTTTTAGAAATGATGATTACAAAGGAACCACGGCGTAACGGAGAGCTGAACACTCAGATTACTAGTATCCTTCGTACACAGGACAAAAACTTAGAAAAACTCAAAAAAATTAAGATGTTACCAGAGCAAGAAAAAGCACTGGCATCCTATGAAGATAAGCTTGATGAATTGCGAGACTTACGCAATCAGACAATTGAGTTAGCAACCACAAATAAAAAGGACGAAGCATATGAGTTATATACAAGCGAAGTCGCCCCTGTTCGTAGTTTTGCGAATCGCTATTTGGCAACGCTTCAAGAATTAAATACACAGCAAGCCGAAGTTATCTATAAACAAAACCAACAAGATGCTAAAGAAGCAACAAATTTAACAATGATTGTAGCAGGTGTGGCGCTTCTTTTATTAATAACTATTGGCACCTTTATTGGTCGCTTAATTGCACAACCAATTCGAGAACTGCGCACGTTAGCCTTACAAGCAGCTGACGGTGATTTCACTGTCAAAAGCACTTACAAATCAAAGGATGAAATTGGAGTTTTGACAAATGCGTTCACAGATTTAATTCAGAATACTCGACGCGTCATTCAAACTACCAATATGACGTCTGAGCAGGTCGCAGCCTCTTCACAGCAGCTTAGCGCCAGCGCTCAGCAAAGCACGGCGGCAAGTCAGCATATTTCAAGCGTGATGCAAGAATTAGCTGATGGTGCAACGCAACAAGTCAGCTCTGTTGAAAAGTCAATGGCAGTTATTGAGAATATGGCAATGTCCTCAAGCGTTGTATATGACCATATCGACAAAGCAGCTACAACAGCTAAAGAAGCATCTCATTTATCTGCAGAAGGTAGCACAGCCATTCAAACGGTTAATACACAAATGAACTCTATTAACGATACGGTCATTGGCTTATCAACCGTGTTTCAAAGCTTAGCCGAGCGCTCAAACGAAATTGAGCGTATTAACGAAGTGATTACAAATATTGCGGGCCAGACAAATCTCCTGGCGCTAAATGCAGCAATTGAAGCTGCTCGTGCTGGTGAGCACGGGAAAGGATTTGCAGTTGTTGCCGCTGAAGTGCGTAAATTAGCTGAACAGTCAGCTCAATCAGCCGAGCAAATTGCAGCGCTTGTTACGCTTATCCAGAATGAAACGAAGCAAACTACAGAGTCAATTGACTCCGCTTTGGCAGAAGTAAAAGAAGGAATGGACGTAACAACAAAAGCCGGTACGTCGTTTGCAACAATTAACAAGACGGTAACGGATTTAGCGGCTCAAATTAAAGAAGTGACCGCAACGGTAGAAGAACTATCGATTGGTACCGCTCAAGTAACGCAAGCTGTTTTTGAAGTAAACGGCGTCGCCGAAGAAGCAGCAAGCAGTACACAAAATGCAGCTGCTGCAACGGAAGAGCAGCTTGCTTCGATGGAAGAAATAACAGCTTCCTCTACTGCTCTAGCAAGTCTTGCACAGGAACTCCAAGAATCAATTCAACGATTCAAAGTCTAAAAAAAGAGGCTGAGACATAAGTAATCCAGCAAATGATAAACCTGAACAGTTGAGAGTTCCTGACTTTTAATC
>NZ_BCVD01000133.1 GCF_001591565.1 Priestia flexa NBRC 15715
TTTTATAGGTTTTTGTCATGAGATGTTTGGATTTGTGCAAGGATAAGAAGAAGTAGATGTGACAGATAAATTTAATTAAAAGGAGTGACAAAATGAGGCGCTTTTTCTTATGCTTCTTCATGATATTATTGCTTCCAAGTACAGTTGAATCAGCTTCTAACTTCAAGGTAAGTTTTATTCGAGATGGTGACGTGTGGGTTTATGAAAACGGAAAAGAAACAAAACTTTCTTCAACTAATGAGGCAAGTGAACCGATTTGGTCAAAGCATGGAGCTTATATCGCCTATAAAAATGGAGAATCGTTGATGGTAGCTAGTGTAAAAGGCAAGCAAATTGAAATTGAAAAAGATGTCCAAAGTTATCAGTGGTCACCAACTGGTATGGAGATAGCGTACATATCAAACGACATTTTAACTATCTACAATGTTAAACAAAAGAAAAAAAGCCACGTAGCTCTTGGCGTTGATCAGTTTTCATGGTTCCCAGATGGTAAACAATTTTTAATAACGGAGTCAGCAACCTTATCACCGAGAGGTTGGGGAGCGGTTAAATTATATACGGTTGAAAAAAATGCAAATCTAGATATAAAAAAGGTCGAACCTTTTGCAACCTTACCTCATCCAAGCGACTCTTTTTTTGCTTATACAACGAGCGAATTTAAGTGGTCAGAAAATGGACATTGGATTAGCTTTTTAGCTATTCCGACAGCTTCTATGTCAGCTGATGGAAACACGCTATGCGTTATAACTTCTGAAGGTAAAGCGTTTCAATCAATCGGTACAATGCTAAACGTATCAAATTGGTTTAAGTGGTCTCCCCATCAGCAAGAGCTAGCTTTTATTAATGGAGAAGGTCGGATTGCTACTGAAAATAAAACGTTCACGTTAAAAGAAATGCCCGTTTTTAAAGAGCATATTTTTACTCCAAAAGGTTTTGCTGACTGGGATTTTACGTGGGCAGCAAATAAGCAAATTATTATTTCACGAGTACAAGAAGCGGATTGGTCAAACGACGCTAAGAAACGCCCGCTTCCCTCACTTTATACAATTAACTTAGCAAAAAACCAGCAAGAAAAATTGACTAATCCTTTAAAAGGTTGGGGGGATTATGCGCCAACATATATCAATCAGTCCAAGCAAACCCTATGGATACGTACGAATCGTAAAAGAGCCAATATTATGGCTGGTAGTACAAAGCAAGAAAAAATACTCATTAAAGATGTCGATGTGCCTGATAATTATTATGATTTATATCGGTGGAATGATGTTTTCACTGTATACGAGCCCTAACATGTAAGACAATAAGCGAAAACCAGGTGAGGATATGAACATTCGATTGTTAACCAAAGAAGATGCAGATATTTATTGGGAACTACGTTTAAGAGCTCTACGAGACCATCCAGAAAGCTTTGTTTTAAGCTATGAAGAAGAATGTGAAAAAGAAGTGTCAGATATTCGTAAGCAATTTCCTACATTTGAAGACGAGTTTATCATGGGAGGGTTTCTCGATGATAAACTTGTTGGAATTGTAGGTTATAAAAAACAAAAACCTTTAAAAATTCAGCATAAAGGAGATATCTGGGGAATGTACGTAGCCCCTGAAGCAAGAGGAATGGGGCTTGGGAAATCACTTTTAAAAGCAGTTATTGAACAAGCTTCAAAATCAACGGAGCTGCTGCAAATTTATCTTGTGGTCGCAGCTAATAATCAAGGAGCAAAAGCTCTGTACACTTCTTTAGGATTTAATAGCTATGGGTTTGAAAAACAAGCTCTACATGTAGAGGATAAATTCATTGACGAAGAGCATATGGTTCTTTATATGTAGAAGAATCAAAGGGCTGAGAAATAAGCATTTCAGTGAACTAGATATCCGAACGATTGCGAGTTAACTGGCAATCGTTCGGATATTTTTGTTGGTTATGGAAATAAGTTACAAATGGAATGTCTGCAGTGCAATGCAAAGAACGTGTTTCTATAACTTACTTATGTTAGCAACGTCACGATTCGCCTTTGAGAGTTAATTTTCTTGTCTAAAAATGTATGTGAAGGCACTATTTATGTAGTAAATATGCTACTATTTAACTAACCATTATTTATTATATGTTTTACTAAAGGAAGGACAAGTAAAATGGAATCATTAATTCAATTGAAAAATATCTCAAAATCATACAAAAAGCAAACGGTACTAGAGAACGTCCATACAACTTTTCAAAAGGGAGAAACAGTAGCGATTGTTGGCAAGAACGGTGCCGGAAAAAGTACGTTGTTAAAGATTGTAGGAGGGTTAATTAAGCCAACCAAGGGGAGCGTAACAATTGATACATCCATTGGTTTACCGGCCTTTGTGGTTGAACAATTCCCTCAAGAGCTTCCGTTTCGGCTTCAAGATTATCTATTTCATATGGGACGTATTCAACAAATCTCGAAAAAAAAGCTACTGTTAAAAATTGAAGAGCTGCTCGAGACCTTTGATATGACCGAGTATAAATACGAAGAAATTACTTCTTTTTCAAAAGGAATGAAGCAGAAAGTAAATATGATGCAAGCGATGCTGGGATCTTCAGAGCTTCTTCTTCTTGATGAACCGTTATCTGGTCTAGATGCCAAAGCGCAGGTTGACGTTGAGAAAGCGTTTAGACGATTAAAAGATCGAGGAATGACAATTATTTTTACCTGTCATGAAGAAAGATTAATTCAAGTAACGGCGGATCGAGTGATTACAATTGGTGCCCACAAAATACTTCGCAGTCAGCGTATTGAATGTATAGATAAACTGGCTGTTATTGAAGCAGATTTTATTATGAATAAGCCTATTCGAGAGCTGAAAGGTAAGTGTGCTAAGGTTGAGCAACACGGCAGTCGCTATACGCTTTATATTAGAAAGCAAGACATGAATCAATTGCTCAAAGAGCTAATTGATGTGCGAGCGGATATTCATCGTGTAGAAATTATTGAAAGGGAAGACTATTAGAAATGATTGCATTGATACGATATCATTATCTTACATATTTAAAGTCATATCGGTATATTCCGCCATTGGCTTTGTATTTAATCTTATTAATTATTACCTATACATACACACCAAATCCGGTATTAGACAGTTTCTATAATACTTCTATTTATTTATTCTTTATCTTTTCGTGGATTACAATTTCATTTATGCACGCGGAAAATAGTAAGCAAGAAAGAATTACAAGGCTGCATGTGAGGAAGAAATCAGTTTATTTCATCAGTAAAATAATCAGTGCTGTAGTGCTGTCAATTATTCTAAGCGCTGTTTCAATTTTATATCCAATCGTCTTTGACATGTTTTCTTCAATGCCCACTGCTAAGGAGCAAGTGTTTGGATATTTACTGCATTTAGTAAGCTGCTTAACAAGCATGAGCGTGTCATTATTGTTCACTCGTCATATGCTTCGCACTGGTAATCTTTCGTGGTTTGGCCCAGTGTTTGTGTTGGTATTAACGTTGGCAGTAGCGGGTGTTCCTTATCCTTATGAAGGTTTGCAAATGGTTATTTATTTATTGCCGCCAATAGCAGCCCTGATACACTTTATAAGTGAGGATATTCATGTTTGGATAGGCTTTTGTTGGGGGCTTGCTTACTCAGCTGTCGTCATAGGTTTTTATTTATCAATTGTCCGTAACCGAGATATTTAACTTTGCTCAGTACAATAAAGCCCCTTTTACACCGGGAAATTAAATGTAAAAAGGGGCTTTTCATAAGGATGAACGACTTTATATAGACGGTCAGGATAATTAGTGAAAATACCGTTCACGCCCCATTGAATTAACTTTTTCATCTCTTTTGTATCGTTTACCGTATAAGCATGAATGTCTAGTCCGTATGATTGGACCATTTTTATATAGCTTTTTGTTAACGTCTTTGAACTTGAGCCAATTCCATCAGCGTATCGATGAATATTTTTTAATTGATGTGACGTTAATAAACCTTGTCTATAGGAAACTAATTGAATGAGCATAATGGAAGGTTCTAAGTGGTGAAAAGTCCGCAAACTTTCATCACTGAACGATTGAATAATAAGCTGTTGTTTATTTATAGTGTACTTATCTAAAAGAGCCATTAGCTTTTTTTCCATACCGGGATATTCATGAGGTGATTTTGTTTCAATATAATAACGAATGTCGTTTCCAAACGTGGCAAAAATTTCGTCAAGCGTTGGAATATAAGCTCCTTTTCGCTTGCTAGAAAACCAGCTTCCCGCATCTAAAGTCTGCAGTTGCTTTACGGTTTTATTCTTTACATATCCCGTTCCATTCGTTGTACGGTGTAGGGCATAGTCATGAATGGCAACTAATTGACCATCTTTAGACATATGCAGGTCAATCTCAATATAGTCACTTTTCATTTTTTGTGCCAGCTTATAGGCTTCTATCGTATGCTCTGGTTCATGGCCAGAAGCTCCGCGGTGAGCAATGATAAGCGGGTCTTTTTCAGCCGTATTAGCGATGTTGGTGTTACTAATAAAAAAAGCAACCCCTACTAAGCATGTAATTGAAAGTACAATAAGCCATTTTTTGTGCATATAGTAGCCTCCTGTTCATCTGCTTTTATTTTAAAGTAGTAAGGAAGTGCGTGTAAACGAAGATTTCGTATTTATTAGTATGTCCGATAGAACAAGATGTTTTCATGGATATAGTGGAAAAATCATAAAAGTAGCCAATGCTTATTGAGCATTGGCTACTTTAGTATCCTGAAGTTTTGTATAAACAACAAGGCGTTCTTCATGTGTTTTATTTTGTTTATCGAATAATCCTGTACACGTTATTAAATTGAGATGATGATCAAACGTTGGACCGAAGATTTCTCGTAAAGGTGCATCTTCACGCGGATAGGCTTTTTTATCAATAACAACAAATGTAAGTACGTTACCCGATTCATCAGATACAAAAATCTCATCACCCTTATCAAGTTTATGAAGGTTGTAAAAAATTGCAGGTCCTTCTTTATCATCAACATGCCCAGCAATAACAGCATTTCCTTCATTTCCTGGCTTTGTGCCTGGTTCAAACCAAGCGACATCATCACCGTTATCAGGAACATCCATTTGTCCATCATTAGTTAAGCCGGTTTTTTCAATCAGCGCTTGAATGTCTAACTTTGGTATTGTAAGCTGAGATGGGGCAGAAACATCAACCGACGCTTGTGGGGGCGAATTTGTTGATTTTGTTTCTGCCATTTTTACTTTTTCAGGATCGGGCTGTGAAGTTGTTGCGACTGACTGAGCTGAACAGCCAACTAATCCTAAAAAAGCAGTGCATATAATTGGTAGAGCCCATCTCATGTTGTTCATTAATTTTCGTAGCCTTTATGACGACGAACAACAAAGATAGCAACTGCTCCAATTCCTAATAGAGTTAATACAGGAAGAAGGGAGTCATTTGATTGCTCAGAAGCTCCACCCATACCTGTTTTGGGCATTTCAGAAGGCATTGCCGTATTGTCTTTTAAAACAAGTGGCTCAAGGCTGTCAGCAGTATTTACAACAAGTACCGTGTAAACTGTATTTGCTTCTAAGTTTGTACCTGTAAGGTCTAATACTTTCGTATTACCATCAGTAGTTGTTACTTCTAGATCATATGTGCCAGCATCTACTTCTGTATAATCTGTTACTTGTTTAAATGATGCATTTTCAAAAAGGGTTAGACCGTTTGCAACGCCTACATTTACTGCAGAAGCATCAGGAGAGAAGTGACCTACGCGCACTTTTGTTTTTCCTTCTGAAGCATTCATATCATCTTCAAGCACTTTTAACTCTAAATTAGCAACTTTGTTAATTGCAGCTACAGTATAAGCTTTTCCAGCTTCAACTGTTAAGTTTGTAGAAACGACAGCTTCTTCTTTTCCATTTGTACCAGCAGCATAGATGTCAACTTTATGTTCACCAGAAGATAGATTTAAATAATCAGTAGCATCTTTGAAAGCAGCACCTTCAACAGCAGCTTCTCCATCAACGTATACGTCAACCTCAGGTGCATCTGGTGAAGCGTGAACAACACGTACCATTGCATCGTTGCTTGCAGCTGATGCGAAATGCCCAGTAAAAGCAAGTAATAAAACAGTCATTAAAGAAGTGATACTAACTTTAATTTTTTTCATTTGCTTCATTCTCCTTTTGTGTACTTTTTTTGTTTAACGTTTGTGCAAATGTTGTACAAATATTTTATATCCAATATGTAATTTTGAAAACTTTTAAACTGTTTTTAATTTGAATGTTTTTTGAAGATGAAAAATGTTTGTGTAACCTTACAATTGTTATCATCTACAATTTTATCCAATATATTCATGGTTTAATGCTTAAGATGCGAAATATAATAAATAAAATAAAGAAAATATTCAGAATGTTGTGATAAAATCAAAGAAAGGAGTGGATGTCCCAATGCTGCCCGTTGAAGAAGAAAAGGTAAAAATAGTGCATCGGTCTTTACCTCGCAAAATGATTATTAAGCGTGTGTTACTTATTTTATTTAATAAGAAAACGCCTTTTTCCGTTGGCGAAATTATCATGTTCTTTAACTTATTTATCTTAGGAAGTGCAGGGTTTGTGTTTGGATGGGACCGTGCTATGTATTCGTTAATGACTTATTTCATTGCTTTTAAAACAATTGATATTGTTATTCAGGGGTTAGACGAGTCAAAGTCCGCTTGGATTATTAGCGAACAGTACGAACGAATTGGTGAAACTATTTTAGCAAGGTTAGGCAGAGGAGTAACGTACTTGAAAGGAGAAGGAGCATATACGGGTGATGATAAAAAAGTAATCTTTTGCGTTATCACAAGATTAGAAGAAGCAAAGCTAAAAGAAATTGTTGATGAAATTGATTCAACTGCATTTTTTGCGGTAGCAAATATTGCTGAAGTAAGAGGAGGGAGGTTTAAGAAAAAAGATATCCACTAAGTATAGAAAGAGGCTAAGACGTAAATAAATGTTCTCTTCTCAAAGACGAGTCATGACGTTTCTAAAATCGTTAGGGTGTAAGAGCAAGTCCATTCCATTGCGCTGCAGATACTGGCTTTCCACGGGGAGGAATTTGAACCTCCTCGCTGCGCTGCGGGGTATCAACCTTCCCTCTCTTTCTCGCAGGAGTTGAATGTCTTACGCTCCATTTCACTAGTTTTTTAAAGGTGTTTTCCAAACCGACAGAAAATACCTGAACTATCAAAAGAAGTTAACTTGCGCTAGTTCGGATAGATGGTTGACAGAAATGCTTATGTCCCAACTTCTTTTTGCTCTATGAAAGAACAGCTAATCCCTTGGAGAAGTTTGTTTTTAATATTTTAATTACACGATCTGTTTGTTCTGGTATACACTCTACGATTAAAATCACTTCCGCCGTTTGCTCATGCTTACTTCGCTTTTTAACAACTCTATAATAAATAAAGTTAATTAAAAAGCCAATGATAAACCCTGAAGCAGCACCAATCAAGCCCCAGTATATAGGTCCCCATGTTAAGATGAATCCAACGCTTACGCCTATAACTGCAAAAGCTGTTGCCAGCCCAGCAGCGATGTCAAACAAGCTAATGCCGTCTGATTGATGAATACTATCGAAAAGTAAAGAATGATCATCTTTTACTTCTAGTGGGATGGCTAAAATTTGGCTTTTAGGAATACCACTGCGCTCCAATGCTACAATGGCGAGCTCTAGGTAAATTGAGTGATTAAAAGTAGAGAATACTTGCATAATGGGCTCCTTACTATATCGGGATTTAGCGTATAGAAGCTACAATCGCTGTTTTAATGAAAAGCGGTATTGCTGATAGTTTTGTGAAAGAAAGTCAGCCTGTTCACGATCATATAATTTATTGTTCTCAATGGTGTTAACATAGGCATCATAGGCGCTAAAACCATATATAGAAGGAAGAAATAAAAGCCATTCTATATTTAAAACGCTTGTTGAACTTGGGATGTCTCCTAAAAATAGAAAATGAATCGCGGGAAGAAATTGTGATTGATAAAAAAATACGACTACCCAAATTAAAGAGAAGAAACCTATGATAATTCGGTGAATATAAAGCTGACCAGATCCCGGCATGAGTATGGACCACATGACGGCTACTAGGGGGCTTCGTTTATCAAGGTAGTTGACTTCTAAAGCGCCCATTTTAAAGATATCAAAAGGTTCATTTTGATGTTCAGCCAGCACGTACACTTTGTTTATGTCGATGGTTGTGCGATAGCTATCCCAAACGGCAAATAGATAAACAGGGATATATAAAAGCGCCCATCGAGTATCCAATATGCTTTTGGCTTCTTCTAGCCTACCAGTAAAAGAATATACCATTGCAACATTAATGTTGGCATGAATATTTGTATAAACCTCCCAAATGAATAAGAGCAGCCCTGTAATGTTTTTAGATAACAAAAGATGACCGAAGCCAGGAAAAGCCGCCGACCACCAGGCAATGATATACGGATTTCGAAGGTGGAGCTGAGTTGTGCCAAACAAGCTAACATAGGCTTTATGTCGCTTGTGCGTTTGGTAAGTAATATGCTTCATACAGAATTCCTTTGCTGGTTAATTTGTTTTATTGTTCCGTAGAACCATCATTTTCATTCATAAAGATGCATTTTTGCTACAAGATAATGTAAAGTATGTGCATGTTCCATTCGATAGTATAAAGAAAAGAGGAATTTTATGTTTAAGCGATTACTTAAAGTACTAGCGGTAGGAGTTTTGGTTTTATTTGCTGTCGTGGTAGCATTCTCTGTCATTTGGACACAGTTTGATTACAAGCCTTCTCAAGAAGTTGAAAATTTAGGTGTCCCAAAGCAAGCGATACAACGAGATGGCTACCTACTTTTTCAGCCAGATGATAATACTGATATAAAAGGTGGCTCTATTATTTACCAAGGTGCAAAAGTAGAAGCAATGGCATACGGTTATTATGCAACAGGAAATCGCAAAGCAAGGATATCTAGTAGAGATAGTAGATGCGCCTTTTAATGTTAGTTTCTTCTCAAGTAACAAGGCAGAAGAAATCATGAAGGAACACCCTACTATTAATAATTGGTTTATCGGAGGACACTCTTTAGGAGGAGTTGTAGCGAGTTCTTATGCGTACAATCATCAAAGTAAGGTAAAGGGACTCATTTTATTAGCTTCCTATCTAATGAACAAAAATGACTTTTCAAACACAAATTATCCAATTTTATCATTAACAGGTGACAAAGATGGTTTATCAACGCCTAATAAGATTTCTGAAACGAAGCATTTATTATCAAAAAATACAAAAATAGTAAAGTTAAAAAGAGCAAATAATGCCCAATTTGGTCTATATGGTGAACAAATTGGGGACAATAAAGCGACTATTTCTCCTGAAGAACAACAAAAGCAAACGGTTCAATGGCTTAATGAGCAAATAAAATAAA
>NZ_BCVD01000134.1 GCF_001591565.1 Priestia flexa NBRC 15715
GGAACAGCTATTGTTCGTTTTTTTGAAGCAATCATTTTGTTATGTCCCAAACTCATTTTTTATTAATTAATTAAGACCCTTATACTGCTATTTTCCTAACGAGGAATTTTTCCAATAATTTTAAAATGTATAATTATTTTCACTTTCTTTTATTGAAGCTATCGGAAAATTTGATTATAATGAGGTGTGTAAATTTTTCCATTATTTGAATAAGCTGATACTTATACCTGTTTCTTTGAAAAACTAGGTCAGCCATCCTTTACTGGTTATAAAGCGTTTATTCCTGTGAGAAAAATAGAGAAGTAAGATGATATAAAGGGGATTATAAATGAAGAAAGTACTGCTTGTAGCTTTTGTTTTTATATGTATAGTGGGCTGTTCACTTGGTGGGAAAACAGAAGTGGAAGGACAAGCTGTTTTCTCTGATGAAGGAAAAGAGTGGAGTGCTGAATACATATATGACCACAAGCTTTATCAAGAGCGCAAAACAAATTGGGTAACGCTAGAGCCAAAAGAGATTCAGCTAACGCCAGAACAATTGAAATACATTACGGTTGAAATTCAAACGAGTGATGGTGATACGGTAACGGGAAACGTAAAAGCTATGATGAATAAATTGGACGATAACGCTGTTTCTTTTTTAGTTGGTACGCTTAATGATCGAACATGTAAAGAAGATGTATTTAAAATGAAGATTATCTATAAAAATGAGGAAGAAGTACTGAATTTAAAGATGGCAGAGGATGAATAAAGAGAAGGCTTGTTGAAATGTTATAAAAATAATAAAAACATTTCGAAATCGACTAATACGTAGTATGATGATGGATGTACATACAGCGTGAAAGAGGTATAGAGATGGTTTTATTAGGAACGCTTGCAAATGGATTAGGCATTATTGTTGGAACGCTTTTAGGGAGCTTATGTCGGAACATTCCTGAAAGCATGAAAACTACCGTCATGCAGGCAATCGGATTAGCAATTGCGGTATTAGGAATTCAGATGGGCATGAAAAGCGAGCAATTTTTACTCGTGATTTTAAGCCTTGTTATTGGTACAGTAGCTGGTGAAGCGTTGAAGCTAGAAGAGAAGCTTTCGTCAATTGGCTCTTGGATTGAAAGCAAGGTAGGAAGCGGTCAAGGAAGTGTTGCTGAAGGCTTTGTAACGGCAACATTAATCTTCGTTGTGGGAGCAATGGCCATTATCGGTGCTCTTGATAGTGGTATTCGCGGCAATCATGACGTGTTGTATACAAAAGCCGTAATGGATGGATTTATCTCGCTGTTACTAAGTACAACGCTTGGGATTGGCGTTATTTTCTCAGCCATAGCTGTTGTTTTATATCAGGGATTAATAGCTGTTTTTGCTGCACAGATTGATCGATTAGTTCCAAATGCACTGATGGATCAGCTTATTATCGAAATGACGGCAACCGGTGGCATTATGATTCTAGCAATCGGCTTAAATTTAATTGGAATTACCAAAGTCAAGGTGGCGAATTTGCTACCGGCAATCGTTGTTGCTATTTTATTAGTGACGGGAATGTATGCTTGGATGTAGTAGACCTTTTATCAGAAGGTCTACTTTTTTGCTGGAAAATATGGATGAAAAGCTCGTTCTGTTGTGATCACTATATAAAATACGCGTACGGGGAGCAGTGAGGTGCTTTAAGTAATCCGTTTGAAAAAATCAGAAAATCTAAAAAAGAGGTAAGTTAGAAGCATTGCTATCGTAGATTAAGTAACAAAGGATAGAAAAAGGAGGAAAAGCTTTGTACTTTCCGTCTAAAAAAGATTGGTGGTTGTCGTATCTAATTTGGGGCATAAGTATTGCGGTTTTAGTAGATGGAATCTTTGTGATGGGATGGGGGATTTTTACGGTTCCGTTTATTCAAGATCATTACTTCATCCGACTAGCTGTTTTAGCGTTTTTTGCAGCTTTCTTGCTTTCGATTTGGTTTCGCACAGGGTATTACCTCACAGGCCAAACGTTAACTATTTATTATGGGCCTTTTAAGAAAAAAATAAATGTAAAGGAAATTCGCAGTATTTGCTTTGTCAAAATACCGTTTATTGCGCCCGCACTTTCAACTCAACAAATTCAAATCAAGTACAGCAAGCGTAAAACGATACGGATTTCACCTCGTGATCCAGAGGTCTTTGTTCAGTTTCTAAAAGTAAGAGCCACGTTTACGATAAAAGCTTAAAAGAGGCGTAGTAAGCTTTATTAGCTTAGCACGCCTCTTTTTTAATGCAGACATTTTCGAATACCTCCGTATTCTATCAGCGGCTTTGACACATAGCCGTCTGCTTCGAGTAAATAAATAATGGTTGCAGTGACGTATGGTACGTGAGCAGGATGAAGATCTAAATATTTTGAGAGCTGCAAGGAAGTAACGTCTCCTTTAAAGATATCGTGTCGGTTCACACAGACAAACGGGTACACATGCTTTACGATTTGCTTAGCGGTTTCTAACATCAACAAATCAATCAGGCCTCCTAATTGTATTTTAATATAAAGATATTCAGGAGTTTGTGTATTGATGACACGTATTTTTATAAGATAACGCTTACATTTGTTGGTTTTTAATTTATATGAAGATAATAAAAGAAAAAAGTAACCTGCTGAATAACTTCTTATACAGAAGCTATTCAGCAGGTTACTGCAAATGTTTCTTGCTCCAATCCCCCATGCTTTTGCATATGCTACTGGTGAAGAAGGTATTACTAAGCTACTAGCTGGAAAGAAAGGTCTTATCATTAATACCCACGGAACACCAAGCGCTGTTTATGATGAGATAGGCATGACGGCTGGATTAAAAATCACGTCAGATGTAGGGGTTTTTGATTTTACAAGAATTGAGCCTGTTGATCATTTATTATTCGGAAGTATCGGCTATTTAGATAAGGAAGGCTACAAAAAAATCTTTACTCAAATTAATGAGACGATTGATCGTCACTTCTCATAATTGTAAGCTAAGCACTAGAACCAACAGGGTTTTGGTGCTTTTTCTATTATTTGCTTTTTTTTAATGCGTATATGGATTAAAATGGAACTAAAAGAAAGGAAATGGAAATATGAGCTGCAAAATCATTTTTTTCGACGTTGATGGTACGCTAACGCATCACAAGAGCGGCGAAATACCTGAGAGTACAAAGCGTGCCATCAGTTTATTAAGAAATCTTGGCATTATTATTGTAGCAGCTACTGGACGCCCACTCTCTATGTGCGAAGAATTAAAAGAGCTAGGTATTGATGTGTTTATTACTGCAAATGGTGGTTACGTGACTTATCAGAATGAAGTTATACATAAAGTGAGTATGAGCAAGTCCAACGTAAAAGAGCTTGTAGAATTCTCAGATTCCAAACAGCATGCTCTATCTTTTTACACGAAAGGCTTTCACATGAACGGAGTACAGGAAGAGGGTGTTTTAGCTGCTTTATTCGAAACCTTGTCGCTTCAAACCTATCCAGACACTCATCCTTCCATTTACGAAGAAGAAATCTATTTACTTTGTCTGTTTGGAACGGATGAAGTGGTGAATCAATACAGAGCTAGATTTCCTCACTATACGTTTCGTCGCTGGCACCCATATGTGGTAAACGTATTGGAAACAGACGTATCAAAGTCGCAGGCGATTGTAAAAGTGTTAGAGTACTTTAAGATACAACCTTCGGAGGCGATGGCTTTTGGGGATGGTGACAATGATATTGATATGCTTGAAACTGTAGGTGTTGGTGTTGCGATGGAAAATGGTAGTCAACGCTTAAAGGAAATAGCTGATTTTGTGACGAAAAAATCAGATGAAGATGGCGTGGAGTTTGCCCTTAGACATTATAACCTCATTTCACAATAAGAAAGAAGAAAGGACGTGTACAATGAACCAACCAATTCGAAAGCTTACTATAAAAGATTTAAAGCCTGCAGCTAAGCTGTTTGCGCGTGTATTTAACGAGGAACCTTGGAATGAACCATGGACGCTTCAAAGCTCTTATAAGCGGTTAATGGATATTAGCTTAACGCCTGGCTATCTAGGAATTGGTTATTTTGAAGACGAAAATGGTCCGCTTCTAGGCTTTATCGTGGGAAATGAAGAGCAGTGGATAAACAATAAGTATTTTTATCTCAACGAAATTTGTGTGGATACCAATGCTCAAATTAGCGGTATTGGGACGAGCTTATTAGAATTTCTAAAAGTACAGCTCAAACAGCAAGCAGTAGCACAAATCTACTTATCTACTGAAAAAGGTCACCGAAAGCCAGCAGCTTTCTTTCAGAAAAATGGGTTTGAATTAAACAAAGAACGTGTTGTGATGAGTGTGGAGTTAGAATAAAGTGGTTGGGAGCGACGTGAAAAGTATCTATGCACTCTGACTTATAGGAGGAACCGGCATGAGAAAATTTTTCCTGTTAATCAACTTCTGTTTTGCTATATTACTAGCAGGCTGTAATAGTAACGAATGAATTGATAGCTATGTAGTCATAAATAATACCGAATTAATTGTAGTTGAAAGCCCTGATGGACAGAAGAATGTTTTAGAAATGGTAAAAGAATAGGACGATTTAAAATGAAGAAAAAAGTAGTTAAGATTTTACTGGTTATGAGTGTAGGAATGAACGCTTACTGGCTGGTTAAGCATTATGCTTTTGATAGGATGTATGATCCCGATGAAAAGGAACAAATCATTCTAAATGAAATGATTCAAAGAACAATTGAAAGTAAAGACTATCAAGAGATTGCTAAAACAAAAGATATTAAATCTATAGAAAGCAGCATGGATAAAAATAAAGGTGGCAGATATCCATATTATTTTAATGTAAGCGTTCGAACAACTGAAGGTACATATTTGTTTGGCTGTAGTGATGAGCAGTGTACAGATATCGAAAAGTATGGAGAAACTTATTCGATTTATCAAGATGAAAAGCCGAGACTACCTCTAGAATAGTGCTGACAAAACCATAAGAGTATAGAAAATAAGTATTTAAGCCAATGATCTATTCACACAATTTAGAGGTTGGTTTAGAAAGTATGAGCTGTTTTTAGAAAAGATGTTACAGCTGTTTTTCGTGAAGAAATGATAGAAAAAGCTTTTAAGAATTTGGTTCTTAAAAGCTTTTTTATGTACTCTGAACATGTTAATAATTTTTTAAGCTCAGGTTTACAAAACGCTCACAAACGACCATTAAATCAGGAGAAAATGTTTTTCCATACGGCTTTAATTCGTTTGTGAAAAATTCTTCGTGAGCGCGCCACCAGAAGTTATAGTCACCTTCACCTTCAGCTAATGCGAATTCTTCTGATACCTCGTTCATCGGCAAAACGTCTACCGATTGAACTTGAATAACGGCAACTGGCTGATTGTTTTCGTCTAGCACAATCGAATAATCTCCTTTTTTTGGTAACTCTTCGTTTTCAAGTTCATAGAAAACATAGCCGGATGTGGTAGCTGTTTTTTTACCTTCAACAACTAAGGAAGCAAGCCAGCCAGAAGACGCGCCGAACTGAAATGCTTCTTTGTACGAGACGTTAGTAAGGTTGTTTTTTTTGCAAAAATCCTGCCAAAATTGATCGATTTCATTCATCTTTTTCACCTATTTCTTCAGAATACGATAATGATGAGAAGATACTGCTTTAAAACCAAGCTTTTCATACAAATCAACTGCTGGCTTATTTTCTTTCACAACCTGCAGGTAAACATAGTCAGCTTCTTGTCTTTGAGCACATTGAACGAGCGCGCTCACCAGCTCTTTGGCAATCCCTTTTCGGCGATGTTTAGCGTGTACAATTATGTTGCTGATGCATCCGTACCCTTGTTCAACTACCACGGATCCTAAACCCACCGTTTCTTTATTGCTTGATAAGCGCAGAAACGTCTTAGAAGCATGAATGCTGGAAAAGATATGAGTATAGGCGTCAAAGCGATCTTTTGAAAAGCCTTCTAACGTCAGAAACTCATCAATCCAAGCAGGAGTTGCTTCGCGTAAATAGTCGGCATCATACTGAATGTCCAGCTTGACATTTTGGAGCGTATCTTCACAGGCTGCCATCATCGTAAAGCATTCATCGCTTTTTTTATAACCTTTTGAACCCAGTGTTTCATCTAACTGTGCTGGTGAAAGCTGAGAGATATGAAAACATGACGCTGTGTTACGGCTTTCGTAAAAATTCTCAACCTTTTGAAGCCAGTTTAAATCAAAAGGAAGTGAGCCAACCGCGTGGACGCTATTGGCGCGCTTTGTATAACCAAACGTATAGCGCATCGTCCAATCACCGAGTTTTTCAGTTGTATGAGCTGGCCAAGCATTGGAAGCCAGTTGTTCAAGTAGGCGTAGTGTATCTGTTGTTGTTTGCATGCTGCGCCTCCTAGTCTATAAATCTTCTATAATTTTACAAGTATACACCTAATAGCAATCAGGTGGCAACCGTAAATCCTGAAGAAAACTGTGCTGGAATTCAGGTGTGTGTACTAAAGAGAATTGATAGCCGTTGTTTATAAAATTTTGCTGATTGGTTAGCGGAAGTGGAGTACCGAGCGTCACCTTTATGTTAGGAGGTAGTGCTTTCATGGCGATAGGAATCCACGGCCGCTTTTCTGAGACGACCACTGCATAAGCTGTTCCACCAATCACAAAGTTAAAGTAGTCATCATCTTCGTCTGTTTTCATGCTGAAAGTTTCTTTTAGCCAGCTTCGAAACTTTCCAACGTCTTTTACTGGAAATCCTACTTCTCTTATATATAATGCATTCAGCTTACCATAGCTCTTTAACTTATTTTCATGAATATAGTCATGTGCAATTAACTCAAGTAAGTTACCGTCACAATCGCGGAAATACACGTTTTTTCGACCATTATGTTCATCGATAGGATTTCCTTCGTTTTGAGCTAACAAAAACACGCCAGATTTTTTTAAAAGTGTAACAGCATTAGTAAACAACTGATAAGACACTTGAATGGCAAAGTGTGCGGGCTTAATTGGTTCGTAGGATTCCTTGAAACTAAGCGTGCTATATGGAGTCAGTCTGAACTGAATAAACTCAGTTGTTTCGTTTGTCATTTCTAAATGTAGTGCTTTTTCATAAAATTGTTTGACACCTTGAATAGATACCGTAAGCAGTTCGAGATTTGCATAGTGGGTAATCATCGTCATTCACTCCTTTACCATTAGTTTATGATGTAGTCCATAAAAACAGCCACGGTACAATGAATGAAAAGGAATACATCTTTAGTCGTAGAAAGGATAGATGTTATTTATTTACTTTTGTTATGTAAAAAAATAGAACAATAGTATAAAATGGGAACAGGGGTGTTGAAAAGTGGAAATTCGCCGCGTTGTTATTGATGACAGAGAAGAAGTCAGTCGATTCTTAGAAAAGCATTGGGGAAGTACAAAAATGATTACTTCTGTTGGTGCGTATGACTGTTCCTCTCTGTGTGGGTTTATCTTATATGACGAGCACAATAACATCATTGGGTTAGTCACCTATGAAATACGAGAAAAAGAATGTGAAATAATCTCGTTAGATAGCTTGCAGGAAAACAGCGGATTCGGCACGGCCCTCATGAAAGCAGTGGAAGAGAAAGCAAAATCCGTAGGTTGCACGAAGGTAACGCTCATTACAACAAATGATAACGTAAAGGCTCTTCGGTTTTACCAAAGGCGTGGTTATCATTTAGCTTACCTATTTCCAAACGCAGTTCAAGAAGCAAGAAAACAAAAGCCAAGTATTCCTTTGGTTGGTTATGATGAAATTCCAATTCGAGATGAACTGTTGTTAATGAAGAAGCTATAACTGAATGGAGGAGGATTTTGCATGTCAAACTGGAAAGGCGCAGCAGCGATTTGCATCAATGAAAATAACGAATTATTAATGGTGGCGCAAGAAAAGCCAAATCACCCAGAGCTATGGTCTGTTCCGTCAGGTGGGCTAGAAGGCGGTGAAACATTTGAAGAATGCTGCGTTCGTGAAGTTTTGGAAGAGACGGGATACGAGGTTGAAATCCTAGGTCAAGTCCATGAATACGATACGGTCACATACGGTGTTGATGTGCATATTAAATATTTTGCTGTTCAGTTAGTAGGTGGAGAAAAGAAGCTCCAAGATCCTGATAACCTCATTGTTGATGTAGCATGGAAGCCTGTAGCAAAAATGGATGATTTATTTATGCTGTTTGAAGAAGAGCGAAAAATTTTACTGAGATACATTGAAGATGGAGTTTTAAAAGTGAACTAAAGCGGAGGATGGAAGTTGTTAAAGGTCATTAAAACAAAAGAGAAGCTTACGAAGTGGTTATTAATCGGGTGCTGTGGTTGTATCAGTCTTTTGGGATACGGCATATATCGGACATTTTTTGATATGAGTCGTCTTCCTGAAGGAAAATATCTTACTGAATCCACATCACCCGATGGTGCCTATACGCTAAAAGCATACCTCTCGGACGGAGGCGCAACTACCGGCTATGCTGTTCGAGGGGAGCTTGTTTTTAATAAAGGAAATAAAGAAAAGAATATTTACTGGAACTATAAAGAAAGCAGTGCGGATATTCATTGGCAAGGTAAAGATACGGTCGAGATTAACGGACACTCGCTGCATGTTCCAAATGATGTTTATGATTTTAGGCGAGAGTAATGGACGAATAGTATGAATGTATGTGAGCTTAATAGGTTTTCAGGAGGAGAAAATGAAAACAATCTATTTACTACGGCACTGTAAAGCTGAAGGACAAGATTTTGATGCCCCTTTAACGAAGGAAGGGAAAAAAGATGCCCTATCGCTAGTAGAGTACTTAAGGCCCTTAGGTATTTCAACTATTATATCAAGTCCGTACATAAGAACGATTCATACGGCTGCACCTTTTGCAGCAGAGATTGGCGTTTCCATTAAGCAAGATGAGCGCTTAGCGGAACGTGTTCTAACAGGAAAACCCGTAGACAATTGGTTAGAGCTATTAAAGCAAACATTTCATGATGAAAATCTCCAATTGAAAGGTGGAGAGTCATCAAAAGAAGCAACTCAGCGTGCGCTAGCTGTTGTATATGAAGAGGTGGGTAATCTAAATGAAATCTCATTATTGGTTACGCATGGTAATTTAATGAGCTTGTTGTTACGACACTTTGATGCTAGTTTTGGATTTCAAGAATGGTCTAATTTATCGAATCCAGACTTATATCGAGTAGATTTGTTTTCTACAAAAGGAGTTATGAAAAGGGTTTGGAATCAGAGGTAATGAAA
>NZ_BCVD01000135.1 GCF_001591565.1 Priestia flexa NBRC 15715
ATTAACGAATTCTCTGCTTACGCATCCACTGCGTTGCTACCCACTTTTCACCTTTTACAACGGGTGCACCGCCATGAAGAGTTAAGTCGTTAAGCTCTTGATTTGTATAGAAGTATTCAAAGTATACGGCCATACCTTTTTTCGGCGTAACGGAAAATTTTAGCTTTGGAAAATAAGTTTCGCCACCTTCTTCTACATCATTTAAGTACATAACGAGCGTGCTGATTCGATTGTTCTTCGCGGCTTTGCTTGTAGGGACGAAGTAATCGTGGTGTGCTCGATATTCTTGATTTGGTAAATAGTTTAAAATTTGAAGACCCTCAGCATGATCGGTTGGAATGCCCGTGATTTCGGAAGTGCGCATTTCGATTTTCTGTACAAGTGGATTCTCGCTTTCATCGAAAAACATACCGCTACTTGTACGGATATTATTAACTTCACGTGAAGCTCCAATTTTAGAGCGCTGCATTTTATCTTTAGATAGCTGAATTAGTTCATCACACTCTTCATCGCTTAACACATTGTCTAATACGAGAATGAGCGGCTCTTCTAAACGAGCGATAATGTCAATCTCTCTATCGCTTAATATAATTTTATTGCCTATATGATTAAAGATTGTTTGTTCTTTTGTTACTAAAGATTCTTGATCTAAAGCCATTTTTCTTCTTCTCCTCAAAAAAGACTTATTTTTCTGAAATCTAATGCAGTATTCTTGGAATCGCTTACTGATAAAAATTATATCACGCAGGGCAAAGGTTTGCTTCTAATAAGATAAATGTTTATTTTCTAATTATTTGAGGTTGTTTCGAAACTGGTAAAAATATAAAGCATCAGACTCACCTTATTTCTTTTAAGTAAACTGCTTGATTTGCTAGAATAGTACTATATTTGTGACAAATTTGTATGTATACATACATTAAGGGGGGACTTTCATGATACCAGCAGAAAAGGTGCAGACTCAGCTTCAACAGCTTTTAAATACAATTGACGAAGTGGTTATAGGAAAGCGAGATGTAGCTAAGCTCAGTATTGTTGCACTCCTTGCAGAAGGACATGTTCTATTAGAAGATGTACCAGGAGTAGGGAAAACGATGTTTGTCAAAACGTTGGCTAAGGCAATTAATGCTGATTTTAAGCGAATTCAATTCACACCAGACTTGTTGCCGTCAGACGTAACGGGTATGTCGGTATATAGCCCAAAGGATATGGAGTTTCACTTTAAACCAGGCCCAATTTTAACGAATATTGTATTAGCAGATGAAATCAACCGTAGTTCACCAAAAACACAAGCAGCACTATTGGAAGCCATGGCTGAGCAGCACGTTACCATAGACGGGTTAACAAGAGAGTTACCATCTCCATTTTTTGTGATGGCTACGCAAAATCCAATTGATTTTGAAGGAACGTATCAATTACCAGAAGCGCAGCTTGACCGTTTCTTATTTAAATTAAATATGGGATACCCAACGAAACAAGAAGAGTTAGCTATTCTAAATGGAGTTGAGCAAAAGCGAACGATAGATGATGTCCAGCCTGTTATGAATGTGGAAGAACTGCGTACGATGCAGCAAATGGTGAAGGATGTTTACGTAGATGATGTCATTAAAAACTATATCGTCGATTTGGTTATCCAAACGAGAACTCATGAATCCATTAGCCTTGGCGTAAGCCCGCGTGGTTCCGTAGCGTTAATGAAAGCAATTCAAGCGTATGCTTTGCTTGAAGGTAGAGATTATTGTATTCCAGATGATGTTCAACACTTAATGAAACATGCGTTCGCACACCGTGTTATACTGCAACCTGAGACGAGATATGAAGGGGTGACGGAAGGCTCCATTATCGAAGGCATTATAAAGCGTACGCCTGTGCCGGTGAAAGGATAAAAGCTATATGGCTAAACTAAGTGTTAAAAGGCAACCAGTCATAAGCTTTTTGTTATTAGTAGTCTTATTAGTAGCGACTTTTGCTTATGCGATGTTTCAAGGAGGATTTGTAAGCTGGTTTTTATTTTATAGCTTTCTGCCTTTTGGTTTATATGGAATTGTGATCGCGTTCTATCCTATGAAAAGCTGGCAAGTGGAGCGAGTGATGACGCGTACGCATTACGAAGCGAAGAAATCGGTTTATTACAAAGTTCATATTAAACGAAACTCATTTTTTCCTTTGTACAATCTTTCTGTTGAAGATATATGTAAAGAGGCTGATTTATCTTTGCGAAAGATAGTATACCCATTGTGGAAAAAAGACATTGTGATTGAGTTTGAAATTCCCTCCTTAGAGAGAGGTGAGTATAACCTTACTGGAATCTCGATTGAAATGAGTGATTTATTAGGCATTGTTCATCGACAGCAAGTTTTTGTGACAAGAAACCAGCTCATTATGTATCCTCATTTAATACAAGTTAAACCTACCTCTTCCCAATGGAGTGAGGGGGAAAAGCACTTTTATAAGCGTTCCATTGCTGAAAATACGATGCTTGCTACTGGTGTGCGTGAGTATGAACAAGGAGACCGCTTGTCTACTATTGACTGGAAAGCGACTGCCCGAAAAGGAACGCTTATATCAAAAGAGTTTGAGAAGATGAGTGATTTGAAAGAGGTTCTTATTTTTGATGGCGTTGATCCTACAGACTTTGAGGAGCGGACTGGTTTCATGGCTTCAATGATTCTATCGTATCTAAATCAGCATAAGCCAGCTTCATTTATCCATGGGGGAAGCAGTAGTCGTTTAAAGGAGTTGCATGGAGGAGCTCAGCATGAGAGAGGATGGCTTGCTTACTTTGCTAGGGTCCAGCCGATACGAAACGGAAAGCTAACGATTCCAAAAGGTTTATCTCATGCAGTTACTGTTATTTCAAGTTCGATGACAAGTGAATTAATTCAAGAGGTTCAAGCTAAAGTAAGTCCGCAAACAAAAGTAACGCTTTTTATTATACAAAGCAAACAAGACGGACGAGGTTATGTGAATATTCCAAGGTGGGATGTTCACTTTATTCAATTTCCAAATCCCCGTAGTGTCCGGGAGGTGAAGAAGCAATGAAGTCTCTAAGTATTCGCAGCATATTACTTTATGTCGGCGCGTTTTTATTGCTGATTGAATGGCTACATCCACTTAGCGTGGTGACTGATACAGGTGAGATTCAGTATTTTATCTTTTTTGTTAGTATTACCTTTCTCTTACTGATGCTGCAGACCTCGTTTTTTATTGTGACAGTTATAAACGCAGCGTTTGTTTTGTATGCTGTTAATCGCATTTACTATCAAACGCCCTTTTTATCAGCAGAATGGTTTAGTGCGTTCGTTGACCAAACTTCAATAGATATAGGCCGTATTATCGGCTGGCAAATTCCCAATTTGTCAGTTGAGATGAGAACATGTCTGTTTTTTATCTTGTTATGGATTATGGCTTACTTAATTCGCTACTGGATTTTTTATCAGCAAAAGATTTTTTTCTTCTTTTTATTAACAATTGTTTACGTTACAGTGCTTGATACGTTTTCTGAGTATGACGCTACGTTTGCTATTGTTCGAGTTGTAGCCATTGGCTTCTTATTATTAGGCTTTTTGCGATTACACATAGATGGAAGAACCAAACAAAAGCTTTCCCACGTTGAAAATAGAGCAAGGTCTTTCTTTTTGCTACTAGGTGTTCTACTTATAGCAGTTGGTGTTGCTTATATTGCACCAAAATCAGCTCCGAAATGGCCTGACCCTGTTCCGTTCTTAACAGCTTACACACAAAACAGTGGTGAAGGCGCATCAAATAACCAGCGGATTGGTTACGATACTGATGATTCTCAGCTCGGCGGTGCCTTTACCGCAGATGATACGGTTGTATTTACTGCTCAAACAGAGAAAGAGCATTATTGGCGGATTGAAACAAAAGACGTCTATACGGGAAAA
The DNA here is from genome assembly GCF_001591565.1 of Priestia flexa NBRC 15715. GTDB lineage: Bacteria > Bacillota > Bacilli > Bacillales > Bacillaceae_H > Priestia > Priestia flexa. The sequence goes on from NZ_BCVD01000135.1 coordinate 3,903, forward strand.
GGCTGGGAAACGTCTTATAATGCTGCGAGTCGACCGTTAGAAGGAAATGAGAACGTACTTCCTCAATATGGTGCAAGTGTAGAAAAAGAATCATACACAGCGTCCATTAAGTTTGAACAACCAACTATTCATTTAATGCATGTTCCAGAATTGAAGAGTATTTCTCTTAATGATGTACTGCAACCGCAAATTACGCCAGCGAATGAAAAGTTATTTCCTTACAATCAAGGTCGCGTGACCGAAGCGAAATCATATGAAATGACATATGCATATCCTACTTTTAATATTGAACAGCTACAAAATAGTGATCGAAATGGAGTTTCTATTGAACAGAATTCTTCGTTTCAAAACAGGTACACTCAGCTCCCAGAATCATTACCTAATCGAGTTGGGCAGCTTGCTCAAGAGATTACAGCTGAGGAAGCTACTCGCTATGATAAAGTAAAAGCAGTAGAGAAGTACTTTCAAGCTAATGGTTTTGTATATGATACAAACGATGTAGCTATTCCTGGTGAAGGAGAAGACTACGTAGATCAATTCCTGTTTGAGACGCTTAGAGGATACTGTGATAATTTTTCTTCATCCATGGTTGTCCTACTTAGAACACTTGATATTCCAGCGCGCTGGGTGAAAGGCTATACCGAAGGCGAACAAATTAGCGCTAGTGCAGAAACGCCTGTATATGAAGTGACGCAAAACAATGCACATTCATGGGTCGAGGTTTATTTCCCAGGAACAGGTTGGGTTCCGTTTGAACCAACTAAGACATTCTCAAACCCTTATGAATTTGATGAACCTCAAGTGGAAGGGAATAATCAAGGTACAGAAGAGGAAGAGATAGAAGAAGCTACTGAACCAGAAGTGGAAGAGCCGGTACAAGAAGAGCAGAAACCTGAAGAAAAACAAGTAGCAGATGATGAGAAAGTGGAACCTTCAGATGCTGCAATCTCCTTATGGTGGTTATTGCTTCTCATTCCCTTTTCATTCATATTATTATACATGACACGTTATAAATGGTTGCCACGTGTAATGGTTCCATACTACCGCAAATGTTCGGATGAAAAAGCGTTTGAAAAAGCCTATTTCTTCTTAATAAGTATGTTAGCAAGAAAAGGTTTAAAAAGAGATTCACATGAAACGCTGAAGGATTTTGCTTTACGAGTAGATCATCAGCTTCATACAAATGATATGAGTGAATTAACGAGAAAGTATGAGAGAGTTATTTATAAGCAGCAGTCATCTGTAGAATCTTGGAGTCAATCAGTAGAATTGTGGGAAAATTTAATTAAAACGACAGGTTCTTGACCATTTCCAGCTTGATTGATAGAATATTCACGAACTTACTATAGTGTTACGTATACCTTCATATATCCTCGATAATATGGTTCGAGAGTCTCTACCGGGTCACCTTAAATGGCCTGACTATGAAGGCAGGATATTCTTTTTGATCATAGCTTTGTGTTCAACTAGACTTTCTGCCTTTATATCAAAGGGGAAAGTCTGGTTTTTTTTATATTTTGGGGCATAATAGCAAGTGATTATTTACACATTCGGAGAGGTGAACGAGATGGAAGGCATGATTGTTGTATTAGATTTTGGAAGTCAGTATAACCAACTCATTACGCGTCGTATTCGTGAGTTTGGCGTATATAGTGAATTACATCCACACACAATTACAGCAGAAGAAATTAAAGCGTTAAATCCTAAAGGTATTATTTTCTCTGGTGGTCCAAATAGTGTGTATGGTGAAAGTGCATTTCACTGTGACGAAAATATTTTCGAATTAGGAATTCCTGTACTGGGTATTTGTTACGGTATGCAGCTTATGACTCATCATTTTGGTGGTAAAGTAGCGGGTGCAGATCATCGTGAGTATGGTAAAGCATCGATTCACGTACAAAATGATTCATTAATGTATCATGAGCTACCGAAAGAGCAAGTGGTATGGATGAGCCACGGCGACTTAGTTGTAGAAACACCGCCTGGATTTGAAGTGGATGCGACAAGTGCATCTTGCCCAATTGCTGGTATGAGCAATAAAGATAAAAATATGTACGGAGTTCAATTCCATCCAGAAGTTCGCCATTCAGTATACGGAAATGATCTGTTAAAGAACTTTGTATTTGAAGTTTGTCATGCTGAAGCTAACTGGTCTATTGAAAACTTTATTGAAGTTGAATTAGAAAAAATTCGCCGAGTTGTTGGAGATAAAAAAGTATTATGTGCATTAAGTGGCGGCGTAGATTCTTCTGTAGTAGCCGTATTAATTCATAAAGCAATCGGTGACCAATTAACTTGTATGTTCGTAGATCATGGTTTATTACGTAAAGGTGAAGCGGAAAGCGTAATGGAGACGTTCAGCGAAGGGTTTAATATGAACGTTATTAAAATTGATGCAAAAGACCGCTTCTTGAACAAATTAAAAGGTGTATCTGACCCAGAGCAAAAGCGTAAAATTATTGGGAACGAGTTTATCTATGTATTTGACGATGAAGCAACTAAACTACAAGGTTTTGAATTTTTAGCTCAAGGTACACTATACACAGATATTATTGAAAGTGGTACAGCAACTGCTCAAACAATTAAATCTCACCATAACGTAGGTGGATTACCAGAAGATATGGAGTTTGAGTTAATTGAACCTTTAAATACACTATTTAAAGATGAAGTGCGTGCATTAGGTACTGAATTAGGTATTCCTGACAATATTGTATGGCGCCAACCATTCCCAGGTCCAGGGCTAGGAATTCGTGTGCTTGGTGAAGTAACAGAAGAAAAGCTTGAAATCGTTCGAGAATCTGATTACATTTTACGTGATGAAATCGCAAAATCAGGTTTAGAGCGTGATATCTGGCAGTACTTCACAGTTCTTCCTGATATCCGTAGTGTTGGTGTAATGGGGGATGCTCGTACGTATGATTATACAATCGGTATTCGTGCCGTAACTTCAATCGATGGGATGACTTCTGATTGGGCTCGTATTCCTTGGGATGTGCTTGAGAAGATCTCAGTTCGTATCGTAAACGAAGTTAAACACATTAACCGCGTTGTGTATGACATTACAAGTAAGCCACCTGCAACAATCGAATGGGAATAATATGTAAGGAAACCGAACAAACGAACATTCTTTTGTGAGAATGTTCGTTTTTTGTTGACTTAATTCATTATTAAGTGGTAATATACTAGCATAAAAGAACTAAACATATTAAGAAATGTCGTATAATCTTGGGAATATGGCCCGAAAGTTTCTACCGAGCTACCGTAAATGGCTTGACTACGAGCAACTCTGTATATACAAACGATTTATTCTATCTATTAGATAAAAAGAGAAGAGTAGATAGTATCATTCCGTATATATTTACGTAGTTAACGCCTTTACATTATTAATTGTATAAGGCGTTTTTTATATTACCCATGAGACAGCGACTTCCAATGGTGGGGAGGAACAAGTATGAAGAAGTACTTTCGTTTTGATGAGTTAGGAACAAATTATAGAAGGGAAACTATTGCAGGATTAACAACTTTTTTATCCATGGCGTATATCTTATTCGTTAATCCAGCGATGCTATCATTGAGCAGCGTACCAGATTTACCAGATAGCATGCGTATGGACCAAGGTGCGGTATTTACAGCTACTGCTTTAGCTGCAGCGCTTGGTTCACTCATTATGGGAGTAATCGCTAAATACCCAATTGCGCTTGCGCCTGGAATGGGTTTGAACGCTTTCTTTGCTTATAACGTTGTATTAACAATGGGTATTCCGTGGCAAACGGCTTTATCTGGTGTTATGGTATCGGGGTTAATTTTCATCTTATTATCTTTATCTGGTATACGTGAAACAATCATTAATGCTATTCCAGCAGAGTTAAAACTAGCAGTTGGTGCTGGGATTGGTCTTTTCATTACATTTGTTGGATTGCAAAACGCTAATATTATTGTAGACAATCCAGATCTACTAGTTGGTTTAGGTGATTTAACAAATGGTAGTACATTACTTGCTATTTTTGGTGTTATTATAACAGTTATCTTAATGGTTTTACGCGTCAATGCTGGAATCTTTATAGGAATGGTTATTACAGCTATCGCTGGTATGGTTGTAGGGTTAGTTGATTTACCAACAAGTGTTGTCGGCCCGGCTCCTAGCTTAGCTCCGACATTTGGTGCTGCTTTTGAAAACTTCGGTGAAGTGTTTACGCTTCAAATGCTAGTTGTTATCTTAACTTTCTTATTTGTAGATTTCTTTGATACAGCAGGTACTTTGGTTGCTGTTGCAACTCAAGCTGGACTAATGAAGGATAATAAATTACCTCGTGCAGGAAGAGCGCTTTTAGCAGACTCTACAGCGACAGTAACGGGTGCGGTTTTAGGAACATCTACAACAACATCGTATGTTGAATCAACAGCGGGTGTTGCAGCAGGTGGGCGATCAGGGTTTACTTCAGTTGTAACTGCATTTTTCTTTTTAATTGCTATTTTCTTTTCACCTTTACTTTCTGTAGTAACTTCAGCGGTAACAGCACCAGCTCTTATTATTGTGGGTGCACTAATGGTAGCAAGCCTAGGGAAGATTAAGTGGGATCAATTTGAAGTAGCGGTACCAGCTTTCTTAACGATTATCATGATGCCTTTAACATACAGTATCGCTACAGGTATCGCGATCGGTTTTATCTTTTATCCAATCACGATGATCTGTAAAGGTAGAAGGAAAGAGATTCATCCGATTATGTATGGGTTATTCGTAATCTTCGTTCTATATTTTATTTTCTTAGCAGAATAAAATAATTAAAGAATAGTAGAAGAAGAGGCAGCTAAAGTAGCTGCCTTTTTATTTTGAGCAGGTTACTGGACTTTGCTTGAATAACAGTTATAAAATAAGTGCATATCATTGAGAAAGTTAAATGATCGAAATGAGTAAATAAAAGCTTTTTAAAAAAGTAAAAGTTTTTTTAAAAAAACAATTGACTCTTCATAATTATCATGGTAAATTATTATATGTCGCCAAGGAGCGATTGAGAAAAACTTGAATTTCGAAAAAAGAGTTTGGAAAAAAGTTGTTGACTTTTAAAACTCAGAATGATATATTAGTAAAGTTGTTTCAAGAGAAAATGAA
>NZ_BCVD01000136.1 GCF_001591565.1 Priestia flexa NBRC 15715
TGTCTCAGTCTCTTTTTAATATGGTTTCTTCTGATAAAAATAATTCGGTGACAGCACCTTGTTTTTATAAGGCTTGTGAAAAATATGCGTCGTCGCTGGTGAAACTGGTGGGGTGAGCCACGTCCAGTTCCCCGTTACTTCTCGTCCATTTTTCTCTTCACGCTCTTCAAATAAGCGAAACTGCTGGGCAGCTGTATGATGATCAACGATACTGACACCTTGCTCTTTAAAAGAAGACAGGACGGCCACATTTAGTTCAACAAGCGCTTTATCCTTCCATAGCGTTGCGTTATAGCGAGTATCTAACCCCATAATAGAGGCAACTTTAGGAAGCATATTATAACGATCTGTATCCGCTAAATTACGCGCGCCAATTTCTGTGCCCATATACCAGCCGTTAAACGGTGCAGCTATATATTCAATCCCACCAATTTCCAGATTCATATCAGAAATCATCGGCACTCCATACCATTTAAGCTGTAGATCAGCAAATCCTGCTATCTCTGGGTGAGTAATAGTGACTTCCTTGACAAGTTCCTTAGGAATCGAGAACCACTGCGGCTTCTCCCCATTCACTTGAATAACTAAAGGAAGCAAATCAAAGTGCGTACCGGCTCCTTCCCAACCTAACTCTTGGCACACTTTCGTAAATTCATTGGATGCGGCATCACCAAGCTGTCCATATTCCATTTCATAGCCTGCGTACCTCAGCAGCTGATGATTCCAGATTCGTACCGGCTCTTTCTCACCTGCTTTTGGTTTAAAAACCGTAATCGTTGAGCGAATTTTCCCATCGTTAGTCGCATACTCAATATGCTTATAAAGAGCATCGCGTACTTCTTCAACAGTTGATGCTTCACGCTCATCAAACACGTGAAGAGACTGCCAAAATAAGCGACCGATACATTTGTTGCTGTTTCTCCAAGCCATTCGAGCACCATGTTCAAGCTCATCAAACGTGTGAGTGTACGTTCCTGTTTCTTCAATTTCTTTTTGAACCTGCACTAAACGCTCAGCAGTTTCTTCGGCTCTATCAAGCTCTATATAACAAAGGTGAATAAATTCACTCGCTTTTATCATCAAGTCTTGTTTGTTCAATTTTGTTCACTCCTAGAAGAACAACTTCTTGCTTTTAACCGCAAGCATTCTTCAGTATACCATTACCTTGAATCAAAAGCTTTTTACAATGTTTATTTTATACGTCAGTATCCTCGATTAAGATCTACTTTATTTTCTAACGGTTTGTCCGCTTCAATTCGATCTAGCGTATCAAAAAAACAAGCAACCGCTTCTTCAGGCGTCGTAACAGCCGAAATATGAGGCGTAATTACGATGTTCTCATGCTCCCATAGCATATCAGATTGAGGTAGCGGTTCCACTTCAAACACATCTAAAAATGCCTTTTTAATTCTTCTCGTATTGATAGCTTCTATAAGTGATACCGTATCAACCGTTGCGCCTCTTCCTACATTAATAAAGTATGCACCTTGTAAAATATTCATCCACTCCGCATTAAACATACGATTCGTTTCAGGCGTTAGCGGCAGTGTATTAATGATCCAATCTGCTTGTTTTACATGCGATGCTTCATCACCTGTTGCTACAACCTGATGAAAATGTTGGTTGCTTTTGCCACTTCGAGAAACTCCTGTTACTTGGACACCAAACCTTTTTAACATTTCTGCAATAGACTGTCCAATTTCACCAGTTCCATAAATAACAACTTTTTGACTTGATAACAAAACAGGTTCCAATGGCTCCCATTTCTTTTCACGCTGTGCTTTTTGAAAAGCAACATGGTACTGAAGCTCACTCAGCATATAGCTTAAACAATACTCGCTCATTCTCGCTCCAAATGAGCAAACGGTTCTTGTCAAAATAACATCGTCTTTCCAACTATCTAATTTGACGTAGCGATCTACACCTGCTCCTAAAGAATGAACCCACTTCATTTGATGAAAGGCAAAGTTTTCAACAGGATAAAAGCTCATATAAGCATCTGCCCACTTCAAGTCCTCATCGTTTATATTTTTTTCATCAACGTAGCGAAAAGTCTTGCCTCGCTTATCTTCTCTTTCAATGATACCCTCTAATTCTTTATACATGCGGCTTGTGACCAAAATGTTTTGAATCTCCACTGTCTGCTCCCCCTTGCTTCAACCTATATCCTTGTTTCTTATTATGAAGCATGAAATAGAAACAATCGAGTCTGAAGCATTTATTCATTCTTTTTTTCTGCAACAACCGCCTAAACATCACCTGTTACGGAATGACATAATATTAGCATGGATTTATCTCTCTAATTTCGCTATAATCGGGGGTGGATTACTGATAGATAAACAATCATCGATTGATTTTAAATAGAAAAGGTGTGTAAACATGAGCGTACTAACGGTTAAAAATTTAAGTCATGGCTTTGGTGATCGCGCAATTTTTAATGATGTTTCATTTCGCCTGTTAAAAGGTGAACACGTAGGTTTAATCGGAGCAAACGGAGAAGGTAAATCAACGTTTATGAACATTATTACAGGAAAGCTCGAGCCGGATGCCGGAAAAGTTGAGTGGTCTAGAAAAGTTCGTGTCGGTTACCTTGACCAGCACACTTCTCTTGAAAAGGGATTAACAATCCGCGACGTTTTAAAAGGTGCGTTTCAATACTTATTTGACTTAGAAGCGCAGATGAACGGACTATATGAAAAAATGGCTGACGTCTCTCCTGAAGAACTAGAAAAGCTTCTGGAAGAAGTGGGTACAATCCAGGATTTATTAACGAATAATGATTTCTATGTCATTGATGCTAAGGTTGAAGAAATCGCTAGAGGGCTAGGGCTAGAAGATATCGGATTAGAGCGTGATGTGCAAGACTTAAGCGGTGGGCAGCGTACAAAAGTCCTTCTTGCGAAACTCTTGTTAGAAAAACCAGAGATTCTTTTACTTGATGAGCCCACTAACTATTTAGATGAGCAGCATATTGAATGGTTGAAACGTTACCTACAGGAATACGAAAATGCATTTATTTTAATCTCGCATGATATTCCATTTTTAAATAGCGTTATTAACCTTATTTATCATATGGAAAATCAAGAGTTGAATCGCTATGTAGGCGACTACGATGATTTTATGAAAATCTATGAAATGAAAAAACAGCAGCTAGAAGCAGCTTACAAAAAGCAACAGCAAGAAATGGCTGATTTAAAGGATTTTGTGGCTCGAAACAAAGCTCGTGTGTCGACACGAAACATGGCAATGTCTCGACAAAAGAAGCTTGATAAAATGGAGGTTATTGAGCTTGCTCAAGAGCGTCCGAAACCAGAATTCAACTTCAAACCTGCACGTACATCCAGCAAGCTGATTTTCGAAACAACAGATTTAGTCATTGGGTATGACGAGCCGTTATCAAAACCACTGAATCTCCGCATGGAGCGTGGTCAGAAAATCGCATTATCCGGTGCGAACGGAATTGGTAAAACAACGCTATTAAAAAGTATTTTAGGTGAAATCAAACCGCTATCTGGTTCTGTTGAAAAAGGAGACTATCAGCACATCGGCTACTTTGAACAAGAAATCAAAAAAACCAATTATAACACATGTATTGAAGAAGTCTGGAATGAATTCCCTCACTTTACGCAGTACGAAATTCGCGCTGCGCTTGCGAAATGCGGTTTAACAACGAAGCATATTGAAAGTAAAGTTGAAGTATTAAGCGGTGGAGAAAAAGCAAAGGTTCGCCTATGTAAGCTCATTAACAATGAAACCAACATCCTTGTTCTCGATGAGCCTACCAACCACTTAGACGTAGATGCCAAGGAAGAATTAAAGCGTGCTTTAAAAGAATACAAAGGAAGCATTTTGCTTATTTGTCACGAACCTGAGTTTTATGAAGACGTTGTAACGGACGTATGGAACTGCGAAACGTGGACAACAAAATTATTTTAATTTTTTCATCACTATGTGCATATAAAGGAAAAAAGCGGGAATGCTATTAGTAAGTTCCCCCCCCTTTGTATTAGTAACCATTTTCGGATGGTTGCTTTTTTTATTTTTATAAATAAGCTGTGTATAAATTTGTTTACACCCGACCATACTAGAATCATATTCTCCCCTAATTGGACAAGCCGGTTAGCTTTAACAGCTAGCCGGCTTATTTTTTCATGTTCACCCAACTATCAAAATGATGAATGCTGAAACGGGTGGATTTATCATCTACTATAACAATCATTTCTTGAATTTCTTGCATCATAGCTGCCTCACCTTTAGAAGCAAACGAAATAAACTTCCCTTCCGTTGAAGGCACGGTTTCCAATCCAATTTCAATAGGAGTCGAAAGCACCGATCCCCACCTACGTTCATTCTTTGTAAGCTCAATAAATCCATTTTCCCCCTTCGCTTTATTGCGATAAGCCATTATTGTTACTTCATCAACCATCTTAATGACGGAGTAAGCAAGGCTATCTGATTCAGTGGTTGAATCTATTTCATCAAACCAAAATGGAATGTCAGCTCCTACTAGCACCTGAAGCGCTTTAGCCCGATTAGCGGCGTCTCGTATCATTTCTTCATACGCACTAACGATTTGCAGCTGATTCTTTTCCCAATTCGGCAATAAATACGGCTCAACATCTAGATGAACGCCTTTAAAGCGCTCATCAACTGCTACTTCTTCTTGGTAGTATCCAATCCAGTCCCAAAAGGCTGCATAATCTGATTGACCTGACGTTGCCCATGTACGACTGCCATCTAAAGCATAGACAGTTATTCCGATACTATTTGCAGATTTTATAAAACGTTGATATGCCAAGATAGGTACCTCATGGTTAATTTGCAAATATACACGGTTTACCTTCTTTTTTTGAATATCTTTTACCAACTGGGCTGGATTCTGTTCAATACGAGTCGTATCCCACAACCATGTTGAAAAAAACGTATCATCTACTTCTTCACCACTACTAGCAGCACAACTTGTTGAACTCAATAAAGCGAGCATCCCTACAAATAAACCAACAACTTTTCACTTCACACTTATTCCTCCCTTCTATAACCTTCGATTAAGTAAGCTTGCTTTGGATGGTTAGGCTGTTCAGGATATTTAAGCTGAAGCTTACCTTTGCGCAACATTTTAGATAAGTAATTGTTTCTTACTCCATCAGGCGTACGATCTAGTAAATGAGCTAAATCTTTTAGCCTAAGAGGCTGCTGTGCGCATAGCGAAACAATAACTTCTTCCATTTTTGCTGGACTTAATCGCTTTTTGCGCCTTGCTATTTCAGCTAGATTCCATAGAACGCTATTTTCATCTTCTAAATCTGAAATTAAAACATCTTTTTTATTATAGGAGTAATTATTTTTATTATAGGACCACTCTTCTTTATTATAGGGGTTATCTCCTATATCAACAGGACTAACTCCTATATTTTTACCCTTGAACTCCTCTATTAAATGCGAATCATCTTTATTAAAGGAGTTTTCAATTTTATTATAGGAGCTACTTTTTTCAACAAATTCTTCGGTCGATTCGACATCTCCTGTTTTATTTCCCGTATTGTTATTAAACGATAAAGTCGAAGTCGTTTGATTTTCAGACTCTTTCTGTCCTTCTGGAAAAGACATAGGTAGACTGAGAGTTGTCCTCTTTAGATAGACATCTTGATCAATAGTTGGAAGCTCGTAGCCGTATGATTTCCATTTATCGTGGAGAGCGGTTAAGCCGCTTCCAGAACGTTCACATAAATTTAGTAGTCGAAATAGCTTAAATAAATGTGGATTTCTTAAATTACTCATCTTTGTTATGAACACCTTATCCACAGGAATTCGAAATAATCCTGGATTAGAAAATACGCAGCTCTGCTGATTGTATTCGAATGTTAATCCACCTTCTCCATTATAGTCTGCATGTAGCAACATGTTCGTAACTACCTCAACTAATGAGGAAGCGATCTCACCATTTGGCTGATGTTTATAGACTTGCTCTGTAACATAAAAGTAAAAGTCATATAAATTTCCAGACCATGTACCGTCCTGGGATGTGAATCGTTCATTCCATCCACCTTGTGCATCGCTTTCTCGATACTCTAAAAAGTATTGTGGTAAAATTTCTGTAATCATTCTCTCTTCACTAAACATAAGCAAGCCCGCAAGCGTTACACCTTCTTTATGAGTGTCTCTCGCTTTTCCCCATGCTCCTATCTTATAAAGAAACTCTTTGGTTTCAAGGACGTTCCAAGGATGATCTGGCTTTACTGCAGCAAACTTATCTCGATAACTTTTAATTGTTTCAAAGTTCAGCTCATTTAATCCATAATGCTCTAGGATGAGGTTATCTTGTATCATTTTTTACTCTCCTATTGTATATTTATTCGTACTTATCCATCTTTTCTGTGGATAACTAGTAAATTTCTCAGTTTATTCTTCTTATATGACTTGCAAAAACGTATTCAATACGCTTTTGAGCATACATAACTAACTACTCGTGGCTATATGTAAGCTAGACATATATCCTTTTTATTTTATCACTTTTTTCTTCTTTCCTCTTCTGCATTCTCAACTATTCATAGCTAGCTTTGTTTTGCTACATAATTCCTTCTTCTCAACCAATCTACTAGGTAAATCAATTATTCGCTCTATCCGCTCTGTTTTGTTATAATACAGAACATAATTATAAAGAGAATGAGGGATTTATATGGAAAAAGCAACGTTTGCAGGTGGATGCTTTTGGTGTATGGTTACACCCTTCGATGAACTAGAAGGCATTCATGGTATTGTATCAGGATACACAGGTGGTACCGTAGAAAACCCAACTTATGAGCAGGTAAAATCAGGTACTTCAGGTCATTATGAGGCTGTACAAATCACGTTTGACCCGGAAGTATTCCCTTACAAGCGCTTATTAGACCTTTATTGGCCACAAATCGATCCAACTGATCCAGACGGTCAGTTCCAAGATCGTGGCCCTCAATACAGAACAGCAATTTTTTACCATAATGAACAACAGCGTACGGAAGCAGAGGAATCAAAACAAGCCGTTGCCGATAGCGGCCGCTTTAAAAATCCTATCGTAACAGCGGTTCTTCCTGCCTCTGAATTCTATGCAGCGGAAGATTATCATCAGGATTTTCATAAGAAAAACCCTAAGCACTACAAAGAAGATCGTGCTAAATCTGGCCGCGATGAGTTTATTGAGGAGAACTGGAAATAAAAATAAGCACCCATGCTGGCATGGGTGCTTTCTTCTTACCAATTATTCGTATACGTTGTAGGCGTTCCTGGAACATTCCAATACTGCTGGGTTGGTTGCCATGATTTTAATGAGCCATCCGAGCGCTTGATAATCGCTTTGAACTGAACGCTTCGATTGGCTGGGAAATTAACGGTTCCTCTCCAATCTCCGTACGTTGAGTTGTAAGAGAGTTTAATTGGATAAGCGATTGTGTCCCACTGTCCAAGTTCAGGACGATCTCCGACGATGTAAACACTCTCTCCAGACGATGTAGGTGCATTTTTAACAACCATTGTCTGTGCAACCGGTTTTATATTTAAGTGCTGATTAAACTGGCTCATACGCGTTGAGTTATTAATAACATCATAGAATCTTAAAAGCGTAAAGCCCGCAAAGTTATAGTTAAATGTCATTTCAGCTGCGCGTTTATACTGCTCTTCACTTCCGATACTTAAAGCATTTTCACCATTTAATACAATCCCTTTTGCGTTTGCTAGGCTTGCAACTTCTTTTACTAACGTTTTTGGCATTGAATACTCAGGATATGTCCCGCTATCAACCATTTCTAAGCACGTAAACGTCAAATCTAGCTTGGCTGTTTTAAATGAGTCTAATAACGTACTGTAGTTATTATAACCCGCTGGCTTTTCAGCAGCATGAGGCATTGTTGGATTATTATATTGCCAGTGTATCCCTGCTATTTTAGCTCCTACAGGCACATTAAACACCGGATCAAAGGCTTGATGAGCTAATGCTCCAATACGCTTTGCATGGTCTTGCAGAACTCCTTGATACCATTCTAGAAAGTCTTTTCCATAGTTTGTGTTATATCCATCCTTTAAAAACTGATTCCCATCTGAAGGTGGTAAAATTTGTGATGTTGATGTTAAACTTAGTCCCCATGCTTGGTTTACACCCGCTAACGAGCCATACTTGTTAACGGCCCACATTTGGAATTTAGATTTTGCAAAGTCTGTGTATGCTTGAAATTTCCCTCTAGAAGGGTAGCCTGTCCCATCAGCAGCTGTATATGAAGGATAGCGAAGCTCACCAGCTGGTCCCCCTGATAAATAAACCTTTGGAATAATGTCTTTATACGGTGCTAACGCTTGCGCAAATGCTGTGTATAGCTCCCCGTACTGTTTTGTGATTACGTCTGTCGCTAATGGGTTTACTGTTTCTTTGTTTACTGTACCTGTTTCTGATTTAAAATATAGGCTATCATCTGTTTTAGTATTCCAAATCCATGAAGGAAGAGGCGTGTTACAGTCATCTCCTACATTTCCACCACATTGATGCGTCGAGATAATCGGCACCATTTTTATTCCCGCATTTCGAGCTGCCTGTGCGAATCGCTGTGCATAAGAAAAGTCGAACTGCTGGTCACCGTTTTTCTCCATATCTCCCCACCAAAAATCTACTGTCACAGCGTAAAACCCATTTTGCTTTGCCTTCCGAAGGTCATTTTCAAAAGCTTCCCACGTAGTAAACTCCGTTACTTTCTTTAGTGGTGCCATTAAATAGGTCTTGTAATTCGAGTTAAACGACTGTCCATTTACCGCTGCTTGGCTATTGGTTGGCCCTAATATGAAAGCGATAACAAAACTTAACAAAACAATAAGTGATGCAAACTTTTTAATTGGGTTGTACATATAATTCCCCCTATTTTTTAAAATCCAATAGGTTATATTCGGCTTCTTTCTTCAAAATCCTGTTGCGAAAAAAATAAAAG
>NZ_BCVD01000137.1 GCF_001591565.1 Priestia flexa NBRC 15715
CTTATGTCCCAGCCTCTTTATTACATGACATCATTTAGAGAATTCATCTTTTACTTTTTGCAAGAGCTCTTCTTTTGTTAGCAAATCATATCCTGTTAATGCCATTGTCTTTGCCCCAAGAATAAGCGCTTCTTGTCCCTGTGGACTGAGAGCCGCTTCTCTAAATTCATGCGTATGACAGACAAAATACTCGTTACATATTTTAATATATGGATGAATTGATGGCACCACTTGGCTAACATTTCCCATATCTAATGAACCGTGATCACCTTGGTCCTCAAAAATTTCTTCAGCTGGCACGCCTAGCAGCTGTAGATTTTGTGTATAAGCTGTTGATAAAACTTCATTTGTCACCATATCATCATATGAAAATTCATAGTTTGAAATTTCAAGTCGTGCTCCTGTGGATAAAGCTGCACCTTGTGCACAAGCTTTTACTTGCTCTGTTACCGCATTAACATACTTTCGGTTAGATGCTCGCACATAGAACTGCGCTGTCGCATAGTCAGGTACAATATTAGCAGCTTTGCCTCCTTCAGGGATAACACCATGGATTCTGACATCTGGTTTCACATGCTGACGAAGAGCATTGATCCCGTTAAATGTTTGAATAACTGCATCTAACGCATTAATTCCTTCATGAGGTGCTGCTGCTGCGTGTGCTGATTTCCCAAAAAATTCGAATTGAATAGCGTCCATCGCCAGTGATCTACCGCTCTTTTGGTGGCAATAATATGGATGAACCATCATGGCTGCGTCTAGATGGTTAAAAACACCCGCTTCTGCCATCGTTACTTTACCACCCGTTGTTTCTTCTGCAGGCGTCCCGTATACGTATACTTTACCGCCTGTCTCACTCAAAACTTTGCTCAATCCAATCGCTGCTGCAATGGCCATTGTGCCAATTAAGTTATGGCCACAAGCATGCCCTAGCCCCGGTAGCGCATCGTACTCTGCCATAAAGCCAATCGAAGGACCTGGCTTATGACTATCATACACAGCCGTAAAAGCAGTAGCTAAATCACACGTCCCTATTTCCACCTCAAAATTATGCTTAGCTAACTCATTTGTAAGCGCTGTACAAGCTTTTACTTCTTCATGGCCAAGCTCTGGGTTGTTTCCAATATATTGACTAATATCATAAAACGTTTGCTGCAGCTCATCGATGGTTGAAATAATTGTTTCTTTCATAACGTATTCCTCTTTCCTTTAGCTTCATTAATACACACTATTATACATGTCATTCTAATGAAAAAAGCTCACTTTTTCAAAGATTGAAAAAGTGAGCTTGAAATTATGAAACTTGATTTTCATCTTTTTTATATTCTGTTTCCCAGTAGTCTGCGTTTTTAATACCTAGCTTCACTGGATCAAATACCGGATCTAACCCTTGCTTTTTCTGAGCTTCATAGTCTTTTAACGCCACAAGCGCTGGTTTTGCCAAAATCAAAATAGCTATTAAGTTCAGCCATACCATGATTCCTAGACCTGCGTCGCCAAGAGCCCAAGCAATATCGGCTGTTTTAACTGCTCCGTAGAATGTTGCACCTAACAACACAAGCTTTAATACAAACATAGCCCACTTACCGTTTTTGCCTCTTGTTAAATATGCAATGTTTGTTTCAGCGATATAGTAATACGCCATAATCGTTGTAAATGCGAAGAAGAAGAGCGCAATCGCTACAAACCCAGCTCCAAATCCAGGAATAAAGGAATCAATTGCTGCCTGCGTATATCCAGGACCTGCTTCTACACCTTCTAAATTTGAAACGATAAATGCGCCATCCGGTGATTGTGTGTTATACATCCCCGTAAATAAAATCATAAACGCTGTTGCTGAACAAACTAGTAATGTATCGATATAAACAGAAAATGCTTGAACAAGACCTTGTTTCACTGGGTGAGATACCTCTGCTGCAGCTGCCGCGTGAGGGCCTGTTCCTTGCCCTGCTTCGTTGGAATAAATCCCACGCTTAACTCCCCATGAAACAGCCAAACCAACAATCCCACCAAAAGCTGATTCTAACGCAAAAGCACTCTTAAAAATTAAGGCAAAAACCGCGGGTAATTCAGTAATATTAATTGCAATAATAACTAAAGAAAGTGCGATATAAGCCAAAGCCATAAATGGCACGATAATTTGAGCTACTCCTGCGATACGCTTAACCCCACCAAAGATGATTCCAGCTAATAAAATAATTAAGCCGATAGCTGTTACTGTTGGGCTAACGTTAAATGCATTGTCTAAACCTGCTGCGATAGAGTTAGATTGCACTCCTGGCATCAAAATGCTCATAGCTACCAGTGCTGCAATCGCAAAAATAACACCATACCATTTCATTCCAGTTCCTTTTTCAATATAGTAAGCCGGGCCTCCTCGATATTGGCCATCTTGCTTTACCTTATAGATTTGTGCCAGTGTTGATTCGACAAACGCACTTGAAGCACCAATGAAAGCTACTGCCCACATCCAGAACACCGCGCCCGGTCCACCGAACGTAATGGCCGTTGCTACCCCTGCAATGTTACCTGTACCTACGCGCCCAGATAATGCTAATGCAAGCGCTTGGAAAGATGATACCCCTGCTTTTGAACTCTTTCCTTGAAACATGAGCTTAACCATTTCTTTTAGATGCCTAACCTGTAAAAAGCGAGTGAGAATGGAAAACAAAAGCCCAATCGCAAGACAGCTATAGATAACCGGTGTACTCCATAGTACGTTATTTAAGCTTGCAACAAACTGCTCCAATAAAAATCCCCCTTATAACTTACTAATTTTCTGTTTTTTTAAAATTATAAGTTATATTGTTTGTTTTAACAATATAACTTTGATTATTTATTTTAAATTTAGTTATTTCGCACAAAAATAACTAGTTTTTATAGATTTTATAACTATCTTTCATAAAAAGAAAGCGGTATCATTTTTTTGTAACCTTACGCATATTTTTATTTTCTTGCCAATTCTCTAAAGGAAACAAGCACCAAAATCTCATTTTTTCATAGTTTGAGATAAAAACGTTTGTTAGAGAAAGTGGGCTTAAATATGAAGATTGAACCTTTGTTTTATCGACCGCTTGCTTTGGACCTTCTTTATATGTGCGTACTGAGCTATCAACAGTATCAGCAAGCAGGCACGTTCGAGGTTCCAAAAGGGTATCAATTCATTAAAGCATTTCAAGCATCTGTCCTGGGGAAAAAAGAGTGGTTTGGGTTTATTCTAGAATCCGATAATGCCATAGTAATTGCATTTCGAGGAACTCAATCGGAAGCGAATTGGATTGCGGATGCTCAAATTCACCAGCGTCCTTACCCTTATACACAAAATGCTGGACTTGTTCATGAAGGATTTTTAAACATTTATGAATCATGTCGCGATGAGCTGCTGGCCACGTACACTACCTTACCTGCCAAGCCTCTTTATATTACGGGACATAGCCTTGGAGCTGCCCTCGCTACGCTACATGCTCTTGATGTTGCAACCAACACAAATTTCCCAAGCGTCACCATGTATAACTACGCATCACCACGGGTGGGAGATTCAAACTTTGTTCGTACGTATACAAGCTTAGTACCGCAGAGCCGATCGTTTATTAATACAACAGATGTCGTACCAAAACTTCCTCCTAAGGTATTTTATAACCCGTATACAAAAGAAACAATGTACTATGCAGATGACCCTTTAAAACTGTTATTTACGATTCAAGGTGGAAGCACGGTAGAAAACCATAGTCCTAAAACCTATAGCGTGGGTATCTGGACGATGTCTGACTATCCCATTATTTCTCCAAATTAAAAAGAAACTGTTTCTTTTCTGCTGGCTTGTTCTCTCCATTTTGCAACTGGTGCCAAACGCGAGCCACAATCATTTCTTCCATTAGGTAGAGATGTTCCAACACTTGCATAATAATCCATTTGTCATCTGATATCTTTTGATTCAACTCTTCATACGACAAATCTGAAACGGCTTCTAATACCTCTTCACGAAAAGCTTGATTTGTATTCATAACATCACTCCTTTGTGTTCTTTTTTATCGTACCAAATATTATTTTGTTCGAAAAATAGTATCCTTTCCCATAAAAAGATTTAAAAAAACACCAAAACACTATTGACTTCCACGATGATATTGCGTAAAATTATACTTCTAACTTCAAAAAGAAGTAACTTGAGAGGATGTATTGTAAAATGCAAGGTAAAAATACTGGCATTCTACACATGTTTTTAAAAACAACTTACTCACACTGGATCGGCTTCGGAGCCGTAAGGATGCAAGAGAGGTAGGGCTTGCGTCGTTTAGGTTAAACGATCGTGTGGAATTGATGAACCGCGGCAATGGATAAATCCATATGAGCAGACACAATCAATGCTAATTGTGTCCAAAACAGCAGAGAAAATTTAAATCCTTATTAGTATGGGTTTAATCATAATATGAATTTGTTTTTACACTTGCAGAGAGGCAAGTTACTTAATATGAAAGCTAAAAAAGCGAGCAGGGATTTCCTTGCTCGCTTTTTTCATTTTACTAAATAGTTTCCAGTCTGTAATAGAAAACACATACCCCAACGAGATATGTGTTTTCACTTACTTCTTATTGCTCTGCCAAAACGTCTGCGAATGCTTTTGCATAAGGCGGTAAATCTGGTGGACGACGGCTTGAGATAATGTGGCCATCAACCACAACGGCTTCGTCATGCCAGATAGCGCCAGCATTCTCCATGTCATCTTTAATACCAGGTGTACTTGTGACGTTACGGCCATTTAAAATCTTCGCTGAGATCAGTACCCAGCCGGCGTGGCAAATTTGGCCAATTGGCTTTTTGTGCTCGTCCATATATTGAACCATTTCAATAACTTCTGGATAGCGACGCAGTTTATCTGGCGCCCATCCTCCTGGCACTAAAATAGCATCATAATCGCTTGCTTTCACATCGGAAAACGCATAGTCTGATACAGCGGGCACTCCGTATTTTCCTTTATACGTTTCCTTAGCCTTTTCACCAACTAAATGCACCTCAGCTCCTTCTTCACGAAGTCGCATGACAGGATACCATAACTCTAAATCTTCAAAGTCTTCGCTTACAAGCGCAATTACTTTTTTATTTTCTAAACGCATCTCGACACCTCCACTTTTCAGTATAGCATGTTCCGATTCCCCCTTGAAAATGTAAGCTTTTAGTGTGAAAGTGTACCCGACGTAGAATCAAATGAATAAATATATAATTAAATTAATTATCATTCATTAATATTATATATAAATCAACCTTTATTTGAAAATCTATTACTATTTCATTAAAAACAGCTTGCGGCTTCTTTTCATGCTATAATGTACGCAATTACAAACTGTTTTTGAGGAGGTTTACCGTGAGCAAAGGAAAGATTTTAATAATTGAAGACGAAAAGAAAATTGCAAGGCTTATTCAACTTGAGCTGGAATACGAGGGATACGAAACTGCTACTGCTCATACTGGCACAGAAGGGCTATCGCTATTTCAGAGTCAACAATTTGATTTACTCATTCTTGACGTCATGCTTCCAGGGTTAAGTGGTCTTGAAGTATTGAGAAGAATTCGATCTACCAATCAGCTTACACCAGTGATTTTGTTAACAGCTCGCGATTCACTTCCTGATAAAATTAGCGGACTTGATTTAGGGGCAAACGATTATATGACGAAGCCATTTGAAATTGAAGAGCTACTTGCCCGCATTCGCGTTTGGCTTCGCAACCAGTCTACTGCTATTGAAGAAAACCCACTCCTTCAAATTGGCGACTTAACCGTTGATGAAAAAACGCGGATAGTCACAAGAGAAAAAAATACAATTGAACTGACACCAAGAGAATTTGATTTGCTTATTTACTTATTAAAGAATCAAAATCAAGTTCTTAGTCGGGAACAACTTCTGACAAATGTGTGGGGATTTGATTACTACGGAGATACAAACGTAGTAGATGTATACATTCGCTATCTTCGCAAAAAGCTTGATGCACCTTATTCAACTCCTTACCTTCATACTGTACGTGGCGTTGGCTACATGTTAAAGGAATAAATGAGATGAAGCTAAAAACGAAAATTACGTTATTTACAACGCTCCTTCTTATCTTGCTGCTTCTCGTAACCAATAGCTCAATCTACTTTATCTTTAAAAAAACCATGACAGACAATGCCATAGAACGCTTGGATAGTCAAGTTGATGATATTGCAGAGGGCTTTAACAGAAGTGGCTCAACCGCTGTTGAACCACGAAACTTATTCAATGCTTACGTCCCTTTAAACGGGATGATTCGCATTATTGATGAAAATAACAAATCGTTGCTAACAACCTTAAAGGATGAGCTATCGCTTCGCAGTTTAAATGCAACCTACCGAACAAATGAACACACCGATGTTACACAGGAATCAGGCGCCATTTATGCAAGTGCATCAATGCCTATTATTTGGACAAACGATAATGTTGTGAGCCTGGAACTTACCGAACGATTAGTGGATGTTGAGCAGTCTTTAGGGATTTTACGCATTATTCTAATTGTGGCTTCTTTTATTATTTTAGTTCCAACCGTTATTGGTGGTCGCTTTTTAAGCAAGGTGGTTTTACAGCCAATTCAATCACTCATTTATACAATGGAAGATATTCAAACCTCACGTACCTTTAAACGAATTACAACGAAGTCATCCTCTAAAGATGAGCTTGACCAAATGGCTAATACGTTTAACAACATGATGGATTTACTTGAAGAAAACTATAAAAAACAGGAACAGTTCGTATCTGATGCTTCCCATGAGCTAAAAACACCGCTTACAGTCATTGAAAGCTATGCGAATATGCTAAAGCGCTGGGGAATGAAGCGACCTGACATACTGGAAGAAGCGGTTGAATCCATTCACTCAGAGTCAATTCGGATGAAGACTTTAACAGAGCAAATGCTTGTCTTAGCAAAAGATGACTCCCAGTTGGACTTACATATACAGCCAACTGATATTAACACCCTATGTATTGAAACGGGTCGCAGTCTGCAGCAAGCATTCCAGCGAACAATTCATGTAAAGCCTTCACCGCATCCAATTCAAGTTAGTAGCGATGAGCAAAAGCTTAAGCAGCTTCTTTATATTTTACTAGATAATGCGATTAAATATAGCGAGGAATCAATAGAGTTAACCGTATCCACCTCAGCAGAGAACATGTGTCTTATTACAATTACAGACCAGGGAATCGGTATTCCAAAAGAGGATTTGGCTCACGTTTATGAGCGCTTTTTCCGCGTAGATAAAGCAAGAAACCGCGAGACTGGTGGCTCTGGATTAGGTCTGGCCATTGCAGCAAAAATTATTAAAGCACATCAAGGTACTATTCATATCGATAGTGAAGAAGGTAAAGGAACCATCGTACAATTTCACTTGCCAATCTATTTCTCATGAAATTTTAATCTTCTTTTAACTTCATTATCATAAACCAATGAGATAATCAGTTGGAGGTGATACTATGAAACGAACATTTATTATGGTTTTAAGCGCGCTGGCTGTAGCCATCGGAATTTGGTATTGGGTAACAGCTTTAAACAATACAAATGCTTCTTCTTTATCAGAAAGCGACATACAAAGCCTCGTTAAGCAAAAATATGAAGGTCAGATTGAGCGAATTAAAAAAGTAGACAATCAGTTTCACGTACAGCTTACCAATCAAAACAATACGTACGAAATCATGGTTGATGGAGTTTCAGGTGACATTGTCGATTTTTCAAAAGTGAGTGAATCAACAAACCAAGAGAAATCTCCTCCACAGCTCACTGAGGAGCAAGCAAAAAAGAAAGCTCTTGAACGTGTACAAGGTACTGTTGAAAACGTAAAAGAAAGCAATGAACACTACGATATAACAATTAAAAGTGATGATGGCACTCATATTGTGAAAGTCAGCCGCCCAGATGGTTCAATCGAAAATATCTCTAATCCCCCAAAAAATGAACAGTTAACTACTCTTATCAGCAAAGAAGGAGCAAAAAAAATTGCGTTAGAAAAAGTAAAGGGCACCATTTCATCTGTTGAACTAGAAGATGATGACGACCAGCTTTTATACGAAGTGGAGATTGATCAAAGCCCAGATGAAGAAGCAACTGTACTCATCGATGCGTATTCAGGTGAAATCATATCAATCCAATTTGAGACCGATGATGATTAAAAGCTTATCCTGCTACTTTTGTAGCGTGGATAAGCTTATTTCTATGAATTATGAGAGCATTCTCTCAAAAACTATCCAATTTCTCATCAAATTCTAATCTTTCTCTCCTTTTCTTTTAATCTTCGCTGGATATGATAAGCATGTAAACAAAACAAGGAGGTTATTGATTATGAAACTTGCGACGACGTTATTAACGGGAACTTTAATTTTAGGTGGATTAGGTGCTGGTGCTTACGCTATGACAGATAAACAGCCTTTACAATCTGTATCAGCGAACTCAACAACCATTTCAGAAGAGCAAGCAAAAGAAATTGCGTTAGAACAAACAAATGGTGGAAACATCACAAAGATGAGCGTGGATACAGATGATAGAACGAAAAAGTATGAATTTGATATTGTAAACGGTGAATTTGAATACGATGTGGACATTGATTTCAACTCTGGAAAAGTAGTGGAGTTTGATCAAGAACGCTTAGATAGTGACGATGACGATGACCGTGATGATGGGATAAGTATTGAAGAAGCTAAACTTTCATTAGAGGAAGCAAAAAAATTAGCATTAAAAGAGCAAGCTGGAACGATTGTTGAAACAGAGTTAGACCGCGACGATAATCAGCTGCGCTATGAGATTGAAATTCACACTGACGATAATCATGAAGTCAACGTTGATATTGATGCGATGAACGGAAATGTATTGAATGTTGAGTGGGATGACTAATCCCCTTTTATATAGAAGAGTTT
>NZ_BCVD01000138.1 GCF_001591565.1 Priestia flexa NBRC 15715
GGGGTCAGTCCCCTAAGCTGACGTTTTTTTATTCTATCTATTTGTGATCATAAACTGCTGGATTTTTTCTACCGCACCAGGGTCGACCTGTTCAATCGCACTAGCTACTTCGTTTAGAGCTTCTTTATATTCATATTTACGAAATAGCTCTTCTGCATCTCGTAGCGCTTGAGCTACCGATCCATACTGACTGCGGTAACGATTTCCATATTGAATCATCTTCTCCACAAGCTGCGCTTCTTCTAGAATTGCTTCCGTTTCTTCAAATGTCTCTTTTACAGCCTCTACAGCTTCACTAAGAAGAGCTTGGACTGCTTGGATGTTAAGAGGTTTTTCTTGAAGCTTTAACGTTGCGTCTTTCAAGAGGTGCATCGTCTTTTCTAACTGTACCTTATAGTATTCAGGTACACCTGGTAAATTACTTTTCTGAATCAACCTTTTTGCCTCAATAAGCTGAGACTTTAAATCCTCAATTTGCTCTTTAGCCGTTAGTTCGTCTTTTCTCAACGCTTGAAGCATATCGCTATAAGATTCTTGAGACTGTTGAAGCTGTTTTAGTTGCTTAGACACATCTTCAAGTTCTTCTTGAATAACGCTATAAGCTAAGTTATGTTCCGCTACTTTATCTGAGATATTATAATAAAGGTTCGTTAAACGCTTTAATTCACGATCCATTTTGTAATACAGCTCTAAGTCTTTCTCTTTAAAGTGATAGCTTTGTTGTACGAACAGTGTTTCATCTCGCAGTTCTCGGTTCTTATCTTGTAAAAGCTTCAAGAAATGTGAAACCGTTTGAGATTCTTGATTCATCTTATGATATGAATACACTTCGTGCTCTAAAGCATCGTATAGTTGCTCTAAGCGTTCATTTACATCATCGAGCTTTGCCATTGCTTCTTCTACATAAAGCTCTTCGATTTGTTGAATAATCGTGTCTGTTTCATGTCTTAAAAATTCAATCGTTTCTTCAACTTGCAAATGATCTAACACGTAGCCGTCTCTGGTCATACCCATAAATCCATCAATTAACTCTGAAAACTGAGCTGGAAGCGTAGTTTGACATTCTACTAACACTTTTGGAATTTGTTCTAAGCATGTATCAATTGTCGTTAAATCCGTTTTTAATTGCAGAACCGTTTCTCGCGCTTGTAAATAGTTTCCATTTGCTGTTTCTTCTTCAAAAACAGCAAACTGTTTCTTTGCATGATCAATCGCTGCTTCCAGCGTTTTTTCCGCTTTTCCATACGAATAGCGGTGCGCTAGCAACTTTTTCTTTACATGACGGTGCAACTGGTTAAGCTCTTCAATGTCATGACGATTATTTTGTTCGCTGCCAATGAGATTTTGTAATTCTGTTAATATGTTCTCAATCTCAGCCTTTGTTTTATCTAACAGTTCATTAATATGTATAGATAGTTGCTTCGCTTTTTTAAAGCGGTATTTATCTGCACATTCTTCCGTTTCAAAAAGTAATTCATCAACTTTTGGAAGCTCAGTTGCTACGATTTCATCCCACTGTTCACGCCAGCGTTCAAATAGCTCTTCAGTTTGACCTGTCATGTTTAGTTCTTTTACTTTTGAAATTTCCTCTGCCACCGGCATATTCTCTAACTCCATCTTACGAGATTCAAGCCGGTCAATTTCCTGATAAATTTTTTTTCGTGAAAACATTCCGTACACAACTAATCCAATAATTAGTATGATTAGTGCAATAATAAATTCCATACTAAGCCCCCTTACAATACGTTCTACATGACAAGTTTCCTATTTATAAAAAGGGTTATTGTAATCCTTTAAATGTTTAAGCGTCAATGTTTTTATGATACCATGTAAAGCCTTGCTTTTGAGCAAAAATTTTAATTTTTTCACACAAAATATTGGCAATTTGTCGACTGTGTCTCCTTTTATCATTTCTTTCAAAGAAAAACCTTTTGCTTTTCTAAATTCATCGACAAAATTGCTGAAATTTTGAGTTCTACAGTTGAAGTTTTAGCCTGCAACGTTACAATTAAAGAAAATGAAAGGAGTGATGCAAGTTGATGAAGGTAGACCGACATATCCACACACCATTTTGTCCACATGGCTCACAGGATTCATTACAAGCTTATGTAGAGAAAGCCATCCAATTAGGCTTCCAGGAAATTTCATTTACAGAGCATGCCCCGATTCCTGAGAATTTTGTTGACCCAACTCCGGAACAAGATAGCGGCATGTCGATGACACAGCTTGAAAATTATTTAAAAGATGTCCATCACATAAAAGAGCAGTATGCCAACGATTTAAAAATCAACGTTGGACTTGAAGTGGATTATATTGATGGATTTGAAACGAAAACTACGCAATTTTTAAATGAATACGGTCCTCACTTAGACGACAGCATACTGTCTGTTCACTTTTTAAGATTTGACCGTCAGTACTTTTGTTTAGATTATAGCCCCGAAGCATTTGCTCATATTGTACAGAAATTTGGGAGTGTAAGCAAAACATATGATAAGTACTACGAAACGCTGTTGAAGTCTGTAAACTATGACCTAGGACTTTTTAAGCCGAAGCGAATTGGACATATTACACTTGTTCATAAATTCAAAAAGCAATTTCCGTGTCCAAATCGATTTACTGAAAAAATTAATACGATTTTATTAGCTATTCAGCAACAAAACTTGGAGCTTGATTATAATGCAGCTGGACTCTTTAAACCTCTTTGTCAAGAAGCATACCCTGCTCCTGATGTGCTTGAATTAGCACGCAAAAAAAAGATCCCTCTTGTCTATGGATCAGATGCCCATTGTGCGAAGGACCTCGGTCAAGGTTACGAAACGCTATTTTCTTGTTAAACGCACGTACACTTGCTTTTTCGGTTCACGCTGTTCATATAGCATCGTTCGAATCCAAGCAGTTAGTTCGCCATTGTATTGCTCTAAAAAGTAGGTTTCTTGAGGCATAATATATAATACCTCTGTTAAATATTGTGGATGAAGGTAGGGCATCGAAAGCAGTGCTTTCAGCTGAATAATGATAAATGAAGGGTTAACCTTTCGAAATTCCCTATCTTCCATTCCTTTTTCTAAAACGGTTTTAAGGTAGTACTTTTCTTTTGTTAAGTATGTTGTCATAACTTCTCTTATGAACGTCGTGTCTAGTGAAATCTCGCGATATACAAGCCGCGCAATTGTACGGTTTTCGTGCTGATAATTCAGTACAGCAGAGACCATCCCCTGTAAACACTCCTTAGCATCTTTATATTCCCTGAGCTCAAATTCATTTTCAAGTTCTGCTATATAGCCTTCAAAGTAAGTTGTAACAAGCGTTTCTAATAGCCCTTCTTTACCTTCAAAGTAATATGAAATATTCGCTACGTTCACCTTTGCTTTTGTAGCAATCTCGCGTACTGAAGTTCCATCAAAACCTTTCGCGTTAAATAATGAAACCGCAGCGTCAATAATTCGTTCCTTCGTTTTAGCTTGAGCAACCATTTTTACCACCTCATCTTTTTTCAATCAAGTGATATTTAAGCAGGAATCACGTCTTCTTATACACAATCAAAGTCATTGCAAAATCCGAGAGAAATCGTTACATTATTTAAAAGGGTTTTATGGGCTTATCTACATAATTCGTGATAAGCTTCTAAGTTCCTGTAATCTTTTATCGACAAAGTCATGAACAGAACGACGCGCTTTGATACATTTTATACGTTTTATGTTGAATGGGGGAGAATAACATGTTTCATGTCGAAAATTATAGCGAATCAAGAGAAAAAAATTATGAACTTGTTTTAAAGCAACTTCGTGCATTAATTGACGGAGAAAATAATCTGATCGCAAACCTTTCTAATGCTTCAGCACTTTTAAACCAGTTTTTAGAAGATGTAAACTGGGTTGGATTTTATTTAACGGAAGGGAATCAGCTAGTGCTTGGCCCTTTCCAGGGCTTACCAGCGTGCGTAAGAATTCCATTTGGAAGAGGTGTTTGTGGAACTGCCGCTGAAACACAACAAACGCAGCTTGTTGCTGATGTACATCAGTTTCCCGGTCATATCGCTTGCGATGCTGCATCTCAATCAGAGATTGTTGTCCCTATTGTAAAAGACGATAAATTAATTGGTGTGTTGGACATCGATAGCCCAATTAAAAACCGTTTTGATGAACTAGACCAAGCTTATTTAGAGAAGTTTGTTGAAGCTTTGCTAGAAGCAATGTAATAAATAAGTAAAGAGGATGCTTAAGCATCCTCTTTATTATTTATACTCTTGAATAACGGCTTGGTTTTTCCCTCTTTTTTTCGCTTCATACAATGCTAGGTCAGCCCGCTTAAATAGTTTCTCAGTTGAATCTTGTTGTTCTTGAGACCAAAAAGAAATACCAGAGGAAATTGTTGTCTTTGGGATTGTTTCTTCTTCTACACGCTTAACAAGCCGATTGGCTATGCGCTTTGCGATACTTAATGTAGTGCAGGGCAAGTAAACAGCTAATTCTTCCCCGCCCCACCTTGCTGCTACATCATTTAACCTAATATTCCCTTTAATAAGATTTGATATTTGAATGATAATATCATCTCCTACTTGATGACCATATGTATCGTTTATTCTCTTAAAATTATCAATATCTAATAAAATAAATGAGCCGCCCGAATCTTTTCTCATAGACTCTTCAATACACTGATCCAAGTATTTCCTCGAATAAAGCTTACTCAAATGATCTGTCACGACTAACTTTTCTAATTCATCTCGCAGCATCGCGTTCACAAATGCAAGCGTTGAATGATGAACAATCTCCTGAACGAGCTTAAATGTATCAAAAGAGAAGAAATAAGGTTGCTTATGAAGAACCATTACCATACCTTTTAACTGTTGGTCTTGAACCATCGGTACAGCAATTAGTGATTGAAATGTAACAAGTTCATCATTCAGCTCTCCAACTATATTGTTTATAAACAACGATTCATTCTCCTGAGTAATCCTTTTATATGCATACTCAATATAGTATCTCGCACCAGGGGTGTCAAAAAATGCAGTGTTTCCTTTTAATGGGGCATAATAATCATCCTCAAAGAAGATTACGCCAACCTCTTGAGCATCAAATGATGTCATAATTCGATTCGACACATAATGAATACCGTCGTATAGATTTAATTTTTCGTTTAAATGACGTGATGTTTCATTAATGAGCTTTAAATCGGTAAGGTTCTTTTGCGAACGTACATAAAGCTGTACCTTCTCCAATGCCCCTGCTGTGACGCTGATTAATTGTTTAATAAAGGGGATTTCTGAATGTGAAAAAAAAGACGGTGTACTCTTTTCCATAATAAGCACACCATAAGTTCCCTGCGAACCTACAAGAGGTGCATAAACTTTGCAGCCTGTACTATCTGTTGAAACTACGTCAACCTCACCTGTCACATAAATATTCATTAGCTCTTGATCATCGTATGATAGGGGCAAGATTTTATCGATATACCGCCCACGATAATCATGGGCAACATAAATTTTATGTTGATACGTTGGATACATACCTTCCAATACGCTTATCACTTTTTCTAATATGTAATCCATGTTCATGGAACGGTTAAATGCTTCTGTTAATTCGTATAGCTCCTTATATCGCGCCTTATCAATGGATGTTTGATAATGGGCATATACTTTCTTTAGAAATGCAATACACTGCTTGCTAAGCTCTGTTAAAAAGCTATTACTATTTCCCTTTACTAAATCCGTTCTTTCTATACCAAACAAACAATGATAATGCTCAATTGTTAGCGCCATTACAATATACGAATCTGTCACATAATAGCTTTGTTGAGTATGTAACGGTAAAGAGTTAAGAAGGTCTAATACCTCTTTTTCACCCTTATCATTGCTTTGATTACCTTTTTTATTTACAGATGCTATTAATTTATAGCCATAGAGTTCTCCTGCTTTTAACGCAATAAAACCACTGCTAGATTCCAATATAGAAATGATGCTCTGCACCATTTTATCTAATGTTTGTCGTAATGATTCAGCATTGTCATTAACGTGCGTTAATTCAAATAAACGTCCTTTTAATTCTCTCAAAACTTCTTGTTGATTCATTTCATTATCACCTACACCATTAATTCCTCTTCTAAACCATTCTTTTATTATAATAAAAAATCCTGTTTTTTCCTATCATAACCTTTTAAATTAACAGGCTTGACAATCTGATGTAGAAAACATATAATACTCGTTGTGTAAAATATTGCAGCTTATACAGTCTTCTTTATGTTTTTTCATTTTGTTCCTCAGCATGAGCTGATGGTGTATCGTGTAACTCTCTGCTGCTAGAGCGATGGTACATGAAAACAAAATGAGCATATCGTTAGAATGTGTCTGTTTTTGTTTTGCATAAAATAAAAACACAAACAAGGAGGAGTCATCATGGCTCGTTATACAGGTCCAAGTTGGAAAATTTCTCGTCGTTTAGGTCTTTCTCTAAGCGGTACAGGTAAAGAATTAGAAAAACGCCCTTACGCTCCAGGTCCACATGGCCCAGGACAACGTAAGAAAATTTCTGAGTACGGTTTACAATTACAAGAAAAGCAAAAATTACGTCACATGTATGGCGTAAACGAGCGTCAATTCCGTAACTTATTCGTTGCTGCTGGTAAATTAACTGGTAAGCACGGTGAGAACTTCATGATTCTTTTAGAAGCTCGTCTTGATAACTTAGTATACCGTATGGGTCTTGCACGCACTCGTCGTCAAGCTCGTCAATTAGTTAACCACGGTCACATCTTAGTTGATGGTAAACGCGTTGACATTCCCTCTTACCGTGTACAACCTGGTCAAGTGATTGGTGTTCGCGAAAAATCTCGCAACCTTTCAATTATTAAAGAATCTGTAGAAGCTACAAACTTCGTACCAGACTACTTAACTGTAGATGCAGAAAAATTAGAAGGTACTTTCACTCGCTTACCTGAGCGTACTGAATTATCTCCTGAAATCAACGAAGCACTAATCGTAGAGTTCTACTCTCGTTAATAGTAAAAAAAGATTCCCTCTATTGGGAATCTTTTTTTGTTTACTCATGAAAAAAGACGCTCAAACTTGAGCGTCTTTTCATTAATATTGAATTAACGTATATTTTTTCTTACCGCGTCGAATAACTGTGAACTGCCCTTCAATACGGTCTGCTTCCGTCATTACTTTTTGAAGATCTTGAATACGTTCTCCATTAATATAAATTGCCCCGTTTGTTACATCTTCACGTGCTTGACGTTTAGACGGAGAAATTTTACTTTCAACAAGTAAATCGATAAGTCCTACTTCTTCACCACTATGATTGTAAGAAGGTACATCTTTAAATCCTTCTTTAATTTCTCCTGCAGTTAACTCAGCAATGTTACCGTTAAATAACGCTTGTGAAATACGAATTGCTTGCTCTAGAGCTGCCTTCCCATGAACAAGTTCTGTCATTTCACCCGCTAACGCTTTTTGAGCTTCACGTTTTTCAGGCGCTTCATTGGCAGATGCTTCAAGCGCTGTAATCTCTTCATGAGATAAGAACGTAAAATATTTTAAGTATTTTACAACATCGCGGTCATCTGTGTTGATCCAGAACTGATAGAACTCATAAGGGCTTGTCTTTTCAGCATCTAACCAAACTGCTCCACCTTCTGTTTTACCGAACTTTGTACCGTCAGCTTTTGTTACAAGCGGAACTGTTAAACCAAATGCCTTTGCATCTTCTTCAGATTTACGAATTAGTTCAAGGCCAGCTGTAATGTTCCCCCACTGGTCGCTTCCCCCAATTTGCAGCTTACAGTTATACGTTTTGTATAAGTTTAAGAAGTCATAAGACTGTAAAATCATGTAGCTAAATTCTGTGAAAGAAATTCCTGACTCAATGCGTGATTGAACAGAATCTTTCGCCATCATATAATTAATACCAAAGTTTTTGCCGATATCACGTAAGAATGTAATCACATCTAGAGATCCAATCCAGTCATAGTTATTTGCAATAACCGCTTGATTATCCCCGTTTTCAAAATCTAAGAAGCGAGATAGCTGACCTTTAATACGATCACTAAACATCGCTACCGTTTCTTTTTCATTTAACGTACGTTCTGCTTTTTTCCCACTTGGATCTCCAATAAGACCTGTACCTCCACCAACTAGTGCAATTGGTTGATGACCAGCTTGCTGGAAGCGACGTAAAATTAACACGGGTAATAAATGACCAATGTGTAAGCTATCAGCCGTTGGGTCGAATCCACAGTATAAGCGAACTGATTCAGAATTTAATAACTCACTTAATCCTTTTTCATCCGTTTGTTGATTAATAAGACCACGGAATTCAAGATCTTGTAAAATGTTCATCTAAGTTTCTCTCCTTTAATATATCTTTCAAAACAACACAAAAACGCCCCTTCTATAAAAGAAGGGACGAAAATATCGCGGTACCACCCTATTTGAAAATAACAACGGTTATTTTCCACTTAAACGATGTAACGGTCTTCCCGTCTTTTGCTACTAACACGTTCACAAAAGATGCTCAAGGATGTACTTCATATCTGTCTATGGCTGATTTACACCGACCACCAGCTCTCTTTAACAGGGAGACAGCTACTACTTTTTCCTATCTCTGCATTTTATATTAAAAAAATCTATACAGCATTATTATGAATGATTTCATTTTAAAATTCAAGTAGCAATCTATGTGATAAAAACTAAAAGAGAGTGGGACATAACAAAACAAATTTCCAAAAAGACGAACATTCCCTTTTCTCACCTCTTTACGTTGTCAAAACACGTTCGTTCCATTGCACTACGGCCGCTCGCTTTCCGCGTGGAGGAACCTGAGCTTCCTCGCTGCACTGCAGGATCTCAGGTTTCCCTCTATTTCCCGCAGGAGTCGAGTGTCCTACACTCCGTTCCACCC
>NZ_BCVD01000139.1 GCF_001591565.1 Priestia flexa NBRC 15715
CAAAAAAAAAGAACCCTTATGGGAGTAGGGTTCTCGATGAGGCCTTGTTTCTGATTTATGCAGCTTTTTATACATCCTTGACGCGTAAGGGTTTTATACAAGGGCGTAACCCAAACAAATGTATAAAAAGTGCACCTTTTATACATATGCTTTACCCTCTAAATAATTGATTTTTTAGTTAGATATGATATATTAAATGTCAGACTATTTTTTACAAATTGCATTTTTATCATGTCGTTTAACTCTTTAAATAAAAAACTGTCTCTTCTTTACTGGAGACAGTTTTTTATTTTGCCATCTTTTCACTGGACAAATTATAAAATCATATTATATTGTGTAAGAGCAAGTCATCCACCTTTTATCTAAGCATGTAATTACCATACATGTAGAAAAAGCTTTACTTTTATTTTGAAATTGTACCAGTCCTATTATTAACATGATTAAACCGAAAAGTAACGTCGCGTAGGGCTGCAAAGTATAATCCTTTGTTATGAAACTATATAACATAAGAGGAAGAGCTATAACCGACAAAATAAGTTGTAAACGAATTAACATTTGTAAGTACTCTTTTAGAATTATTTGCACGGTCGGCAGGACCCGCAATGCTAATGAGCGGATAGCATTGAACTTGTACCGGAATCTTCCTTGGGTGTATCATCATCGCTAGAATCTTCAACTGGTGGCACTGGAAAGTTCCTTTAAAGAGACCTCCTATTTCGCTAGATAGTCATAATGATGCTATATAATAGTCTTTAGAAAATAAAAAAGTATGAGAGTCATTGTTGGAAACATAATGGCTCTTTTTTATGTCTAGGTAAATAAAGTTGGTCAACCTTCTGTGCAAGAGCTTCCAATGAAATAACAATAAAAAGAATGAGAAGTAGTTCTAGGCTACCTCTCATTCTTTTTTCTACTTTTGATGGGGATCTTTATTAAATAATTTACCTTTGTCTAAAAAGTTTCCTTTGGTAAAATATTTGGTATCATTTTATTCCCTCATTCATAAAATATCAATAAAATCGTTTTATTTCACTTTTTTAAGCCGAATAAAAAACATGTACGATGTGGATTTTAGCGTAATCCTCTATGTTTAGTGCTTTTTCCACTAAATTTAATAAGAGGATGTTTACAAAATTGCATATGGGCTATATAATTTGATTAATATAAAAAAGTTTCCCTTAGGAAAAATATTTATTGATATACTCGTAATACGTGAGTATTATATTTTTTTACCTGAGTTTTGCCTGTGTGCAAAAAAGTTAAATGAACCCAATAAAAAGGAGAGTATATAAAATGACTGACGCAATCGTTGTAAAAGATTTGTTTGTATCGTATCAAGGTAATCAAGCGGTTAAAGACGTTTCGTTTACGATTGAGAAAGGGCTGCTTATTGGAATTATTGGTCCGAATGGAGCTGGTAAATCAACGTTAATGAAAGCTATTTTGGATTTAATCCCAAATGATAAAGGACATATTGAAGTCCTGGGAGAGAATATTCGAAGTGCTAGGAAACAAATTGCTTACGTTCCACAGCGAAGTACGATTGATTGGGATTTTCCGATTACCGTTTTAGATGTTGTATTAATTGGAACGTATCCATCCTTGGGAATAATGAAAAGACCCAAGAAAGAGCATAAGAGTTGGGCGTTACAGTGTTTGCACAAAGTAGGAATGGAAGAATTTAAACACCGTCAGATTGGCGAACTGTCAGGTGGTCAACAGCAACGCGTATTCTTAGCAAGAGCGCTTGCTCAAAAAGCAGAGGTCCTTTTTTTAGATGAACCATTTGTTGGAATAGACGTAACGAGTGAAGAAACCATTATCACTATTCTTCGAGAGTTACGTCAACAAGGAAAAACAACGGTCGTTGTACATCACGATTTAAGTAAAGCAGAATCCTATTTTGATAAATTATTATTATTGAATAAAGAATTGATTCATTATGGAGAAGTAAATAGCGTACTCGAACCAGCTGTGATGGTAAAAGCCTATGTAAATCAAGAACTCTTTTTTAATCATCCAACGGAGGTACATTCATCATGAAGGTTGTAGAATTTATGAATGCGTTGATGCAATATAGCTTTCTACAAAAAGCGTTGCTAACGTCCGTTATGGTAGGAGTTATTTGTGGAGTGATTGGCTGTTTTATTGTCTTAAGAGGAATGGCACTGATGGGAGACGCAATTTCACACGCTGTTCTTCCAGGCGTTGCTATCTCCTACATGATGGGAATGAATTATTTTATCGGTGCAGTTTTAACGGGAGTTATTACTGCGATTGGAATTGGCTTTGTTAGTCAAAATAGTCGTATCAAACATGATATGGCAATTGGTATTATGTTTACGTCCGTATTTGCTATAGGGATTATTTTAATTACCTTTATGAAAAGCAGTTCTGATCTTTATCACATCTTGTTTGGAAATGTGCTTTCTGTACGCTCTTCTGATATGTGGACTACACTCATTATCGGTGTCGTTATTATGGGCTTGGTGTATGTGTTTTATAAAGAGCTTTTGGTGTCGACGTTTGATCCAACTATGGCACAAAGCTACGGCTTGCCAAACAAATGGATTCATTACGGGCTCATGGTTCTTTTGACGATGGTGACAGTTGCCTCTCTTCAAACTGTAGGAATTATTCTCGTAGTTGCCATGCTCATTACGCCTGCGGCTACGGCCTACCTATTAACGAACCGGTTATGGGTCATGATTTATTTAGCAGCTGGTATCGGAGCGCTTTCTTCTATAGTAGGGCTATATTTTAGCTTCTCATATAACCTTGCTTCAGGAGCAAGTATTGTTATTGTGGCAACATTCTTATTTGCGTTAGCATTCTTCTTTTCACCTTCACAAGGGCTGTTTTGGAGAATGATAAAAATAAAAAGAAATCGAGCTGAGCTCTCAAAGTCGATTGGAGGATGAAGGTGAAATTAAAAATTTGGTTGTTATCAGTCATTAGTCTACTAGTCTTTGCGCTAGTTGCGTGTTCCAGTGGCACCAATGGAAACGAAGCGAACAGTGACAAATTGAAAGTCGTTACGACTTATTCCATTATCTATGATATTGTTAATCAAATCGGTGGAGAAAAAGTTGAGATTCATAGTTTGGTTCCAATTGGAAAGAACCCGCATGAATATGATCCGCTTCCAGAAGATGTAATGAAGATGACGGATGCAGACGCTGTATTTTACAATGGGTTAAATCTAGAAGAAGGTGGAGCTTGGTTTAACAAATTATTGAAAACAACGGATAAATCAGGTGAGAACGCGCCTGTTTATCGAGTGAGTGAAGGGGTAAAACCTATTTATCTAGAAACAAAAGGATTAGAAAAAGAGCCTGATCCACATGCGTGGATGAACATTGAAAATGGAATCCTATACGCTGAAAATGTAAAGAAAGCACTTATTAAAGAGGATCCTGATAACAAAGAATTTTATGAAAAAAATGCTAAAGAGTATATAGCAGAACTTCAAAAGTTACACGATGATACATTAAATAAGATCCAACAGCTTCCTGAAGAAAAGCGTTTCTTAATCTCAAGCGAAGGAGCTTTTAAATACTTTGGAAATGCATACGGAATAAATACAGGTTATATTTGGGAAATTAATTCAGAAAGCCAAGGTACGCCCGATCAAATTCGAGACGTGGTAAGTTTAATTGAAACAAATAACATTCCAGCTTTATTTGTCGAAACAAGCGTAGATAAACGAAGTATGGAAACGGTATCCAAAGAAACGCAGGTTCCGATTGCTGGCACAATTTTTACCGATTCGCTTGGGAAAC
The DNA here is from genome assembly GCF_001591565.1 of Priestia flexa NBRC 15715. GTDB lineage: Bacteria > Bacillota > Bacilli > Bacillales > Bacillaceae_H > Priestia > Priestia flexa. The sequence continues at coordinate 3,783 of NZ_BCVD01000139.1, forward strand.
TAGGGGAAGACGGAGACACGTATTTAAAAATGATGAAGTGGAATACGGAAACGATTATTAATGGATTACAAGAATAAGTGAGCTGTTTTTTTACAATTCAACGCTATACTAGAATCTGAGTCATAAATATTTCAGCTAATGATATATCCAAACTATCGCGAGTTAAACACTTTCGATCGTTTGGATATTTTTTGTTTATTAGTAAAAAAATTGAAAAGTTGATGATGGTTTTTACTCAATAAACTAATAAAATATGTTAGATTATATAACATAATTGTTTAACTTTTCGGAAAATTGCTTTAAATTAGACTCAAACATTCATTTTAAATGCATCTTTTAGTCGAAAATAATGAAGGCAAAGGAGAGAAATGAAGTATGAGAAAAGAGAAGTTAATCGTAATTGGGAATGGGATGGCTGGAATTCGAGCAGTTGAAGAGATTATTAGTTTGTCCCCTGAAATATTTGATATCACTGTATTTGGGAGTGAGCCACATCCAAACTATAATCGCATCTTGTTATCTAAAGTATTACAAGGGGATACAAGCGTAGAAGACATTACGCTAAACGACTGGAACTGGTATGAGGAGAACGATATTACTCTTTATATAGAAGAAAAGGTTATAAGCATTGACTCAATTAATCAAGAAATACGTACGGATCAAGGAAAGATTGAATTTTACGATAAGTTGATCATAGCAACGGGCTCTCTGCCATTTATTCTTCCAATTCCAGGAGTAGAGAAAGAAGGCGTTACAACGTTTCGAGATATAAGCGATACGAATCAAATGGTAAAAGCATCTCAGCAGTATAAAAAAGCAGCTGTAATTGGAGGCGGATTATTAGGTTTAGAAGCAGCGAGAGGACTTTTAAACTTAGGAATGGATGTAACGGTTGTTCATTTATCCTCTTATTTAATGGAGCGTCAGTTGGATTTGACTGCTGGAAAGTTGCTTCAACAAGAGTTAGAACAGCAAGGGATGAGTTTCTTGCTTGAGAAACAAACCCAAGAAATCACGGGTCATGAGCGCGTAGAAGGGTTAAAGTTCTCAGACGGAAACCTATTGGAAACAGATTTTGTAGTAATGGCAGCAGGCATTCGACCGAATACTGAACTTGCTCAAAAAGCGGGTCTTCATATCAACCGTGGAATTGTGGTAAATGATTATATGGAAACGAGTAGTGCCAACATTTATGCCGTAGGCGAATGCGCAGAGCATAAAGGTATGGTTTATGGGTTGGTAGCTCCTCTTTACGAGCAAGGAAAAGTACTAGCTAAAACGATCTGTGGAGGAGATGTACGTCCTTATCAAGGGTCTGTTCTATCCACTCAGTTAAAGGTATCGGGCGTAGATGTTTTTTCAGCCGGTGATTTTATAGAAGATGAACAAAAGAAATCGATCAAGGTATTCGATGAGCAAGATGGTATTTACAAAAAAATTGTTTTAAAAGGAAATCAAATTGTAGGGGCCGTTTTATTTGGTGACAGCCGTGATGGAAACCGCTTGTTTTCCATGATTCAAAAGCAACAGGACGTATCGGAAGTGGAGAAGATTTCAATTCTACAACCAATAAGCGGGCAAGGAAGCGGAAGTCTGGTAGCAAGTATGAGTGCGGATGATATTGTTTGTGGATGTAATGGCGTATCGAAAGGAACGATTGTAGAAGCTATTCAAAATCAAGGCTGTACATCAGTTGATGAGCTTAAAGCCTGTACGAGTGCTTCACGTTCGTGCGGAGGGTGTAAGCCGCTTGTTGCTGAATTGCTTCAGCACACGCTTGGAAGTGAGTTTGATGGAGCAGCTCAAAAGGAAGCGATATGTGGATGTACATCTCTTTCTCGAGATGAGGTGGTAGAGGAAATTCGAGCAAAAGGCTTATCTCATACGCGTGAAGTGATGAATGTGCTTGGATGGAGTAACGAAGAAGGTTGTTCTAAGTGTCGTCCTGCATTGAATTACTACTTAGGTATGGTGAATCCAACTGGCTATGTAGATGAACGAGAATCTAGATTTGTAAATGAACGTATGCATGCTAATATCCAAAAGGATGGTACGTATTCTGTTGTTCCTCGAATGTACGGAGGTGTCACGAACGCAGATGATTTACGACGCATTGCTGACGTGGTTGATAAATACAACATCCCGCTTGTAAAAGTAACGGGAGGACAGCGTTTAGACTTATTCGGTGTAAAGAAAGAAGATTTACCTTTAGTGTGGGAAGAGCTAGATATGCCTTCTGGTTATGCTTATGGCAAATCACTTCGAACGGTGAAGACGTGTGTTGGAGAACAATTTTGCCGCTTTGGTACGCAGGATTCGATGGGAGTAGGGATTGCGCTGGAAAAGAAATTTGAAGGATTATGGACTCCTCATAAAGTAAAGATGGCTGTATCGGCCTGTCCAAGAAGCTGTGCTGAATCAGGCTTTAAAGATATTGGCTTTATTGGAATAGACGGTGGTTGGGAAATTTATGTTGGTGGTAATGGAGGCACTCATTTACGAGGAGGCGATTTGCTATATAAGGTGAAAACAGACGAAGAGTTAATGGAAATTACAGGAGCCTATCTACAATATTACCGTGAAACGGCAAATTATCTAGAGCGTACTTCAGCTTGGATTGAACGAATCGGTATTAAAAACGTTCAGGCTATTCTTGATAATGTAGAGGAAAGAAAGAAACTAAACCTTCGTATAGATGAAGCCTTATCTACGTATCGAGATCCATGGAAGGAAATCGTTGAGAACAAGCAAGCAAAAAAAGAATTGTTTGAGACAGTTGTAACATCATAACAAAACAAATGGAGGGGAAAAAGATGGTAAACAAAAACATAACAAAAGTGTTGCTTGGGTCAATTCATGATTTTCCAGAAAGCCTAGGTAAAACCGTGAAAGTGAATCAAAAAGAAATTGCTGTCTTTAAGCTATCAAGCGGTAAAATTCAGGCCGTTGATAACCGATGTCCTCATAAAGGTGGCGTATTAAGTGAAGGAATAGTGAGCGGTGATTCGGTATTTTGCCCTATGCATGATTGGAAAATTTGTTTGGACAACGGGCGTGTTCATGAACCTGATACTGGCTTAGTAAAGGCATACCGAACATCTGTTGAAGAAGAGCTTGTATATCTGTGGTTAGAAGATTAATAAGCTGTTGTAAATCATCTATTAAACATGCCATCATAGTTATACTGAAGGAGTGAAGCGGAGAATGAGACAAGGAAAAGTCTATCTTGTTGGAGCGGGACCGGGCGACCCAGATTTGTTAACCATTAAAGCAGGAAAGTGTTTAGAAATAGCAGATGTTATTTTATACGATCGGCTGGTAAATCCTGATCTTTTACACTATGCAAAAGAGGGAGCAGAACTTGTGTATTGCGGAAAGACGCCTGGTTATCACTGTGTTCCTCAAAAAGTCATTCAAGATTTATTATTACATTACGCCCAGCAAGGAAAGATAGTTGTACGGCTAAAAGGTGGAGATCCTTTCATTTTTGGGCGAGGAGGCGAAGAAGCTGAAGTATTAGCTAAGCATCACATTGAGTTTGAAATCATCCCCGGTATTACAGCGGGGATTGCTGCTCCTGCTTATGCTGGAATCCCTGTCACCCATCGAGAGTTAAGCCGTTCATTTGCAATCGTGACCGGACACGGTTTAACTGGAACTCCGGAAAATATTAGGTGGCATCATCTAGCTCAAGGCGTTGATACGCTTGCTATTTATATGGGAGTTAAAAACTTACCGTATATTTGTGAACAGCTTTTAGCTGGTGGTAAGTCCATAGAGACACCAGTGGCGGTGATTGAGGAAGGTACTTCTATTAACCAAAGGGTTTTAATTGGTACGCTGCGAACGATTGTAGAAATAGCCACTAGTGAACAAGTCAGTAATCCAGCGCTGATTGTGGTCGGAGAAGTGGTAAAACAATCAGCGACTCTCTCCTGGTTCTCAAAGTCCAAACTTCAAGAAGTGTACGCGTAATATTTTTATTATATAATTTATCAGAGAATTTTAACGAAATAGGGGAGGGATAAGCGTGTTTAAAGCGTCAATCGAGTCTATGACGGACATAGCTCGTCAAAAAACAAATCAAGTGAATAAACAATTGCCGAGCTATTTACTGTTGTCTATGCTTGCAGGTGCTTATGTCGGAATTGGTGTAGTATTAGCTCTTTCAGTTGGTGCTCCGTTAGCCGAAGCATCATTACCAATAGTCTCACTAGTTATGGGCTTATCGTTTGCCATTGCGTTACTACTTGTTATGTTTGCCGGAGCCGAGTTGTTTACAGGCAATCATATGTTTTATACAATCAGTACATTATCAGGTGCTACTACGTGGAAAGATACGTTGAAAAATTGGCTGTGGTGCTTTGTTGGAAACGGATTGGGAGCGTTCGTATTGTGTCTCTTAATCGTTGGAACTGGTTTGTTTAAAGGAGTAGGCGATACACATTTATTACTGACAACCGCAGCAAAGAAAATGAACCTGCCAATGAGCGAACTTTTTTTTCGAGGGATTTTATGTAATTGGCTCGTCTGCTTAGCCATTTGGACGGCTTTGAGAACCAAAAGCGATGCGGCCAAAATTATGTTAGTTTTTTGGATGCTGTTTGCCTTTGTTGCATCTGGCTATGAACACAGCGTTGCAAACATGACGTTCCTTGGTTTGGCTTTACTTCATCCGCACCCTGAAACGATATCATTAGCTGGACTGCTACATAATCTGATCCCGGTTACGCTTGGGAATATTGTAGGCGGCGCTTTATTTGTAGGAAGCGTATATTGGTTTATCAATAAAAAGCAAATGGAAAAAGGGCGTATTCAAGAAGTGAAAATTCCAAAAATCGTTAAAGAAGAAACATTATCAAAGTAACAGAAAGAGACTGAGACATAAGTAGTTCAGCCTCTACGATACCT
>NZ_BCVD01000140.1 GCF_001591565.1 Priestia flexa NBRC 15715
TTCTTTTATTAGCTTTGAGCTTTTGTGATATATGTTTTCACTGAAGGAGGTTGATATGTATTGAATTGATCTAATAAACCTTGTGGTTTTGTATCTACAAGAGCCATAGAACGATATTTTTCCTGTAGAAATTGCTCTTCTGTCATGTGATTAAATAAAGAAATAAGTGGTGTGTAATAATCATTAATATTCAACAATCCGCAAGGCTTCTGATGTAGCCCTAACTGAGCCCATGTGAAAATCTCAAAGAATTCTTCTAATGTACCTGGACCACCTGGTAATGTAATGAATCCATCTACAAGTTCGGCCATCTTGGCTTTTCTGTCGTGCATAGATTCAACAACGATAAGCTCTGACAGGTTTTTATGAGAAATTTCTCTTTCTTCAAGGAAAGTAGGCATGACACCAATGACATGTCCGCCAGCTTCTAACACAGCATCAGCCACAGCACCCATTACTCCAACACTTGCTCCACCATATACAAGCGAAATATTACGTTTAGCAAGTTCTTTTCCTAGATCCCTTGCACCTTGAATATAAAGGTCAGATGCTCCATTACTTGATCCACAAAATACAGCTATTCTTTTCATAAAGATCCCCTCCTATGTAGTCACCGTTATTGATTATACATAATAATGGATGATTTGGTAAACTTAGTTGAAGTTAAAAAAGGAAGGTGGAACCATTCAATGAACGTAACAGAATTTCAACAGTGGGTAAAGGACTACTACAAAATGAGAGGTTGGTCAGATTTAGATATCTTTATTCGAATTGGTTTTCTGGCTGAAGAAACAGGTGAAGTAGCACGAGCTATTAGGGCTTTAGAAATTGGAAGAGATCGACCAGACGAAGTAGTTGGAACTTTAGAAGAAAATAAGAAAGAATTAACGGAAGAACTAGGAGACGTGTTAGGTAACTTGATTGTTATTGCTAACAAATATGATATTTCATTAGAAGAAATATTCAGATCACATAAAGAGAAGCTTGCAGAACGTTATTCTACTAGATAAATATAGATATGATAAAAGAAGGGAAAGTGAAGTCGTTTTATGAAAATTCATGATTTCATTTATGGATCTTTTCACTTAGAACCAGTCCTAGCAGAATTAATACATACTCAGCCCCTTCAGAGGCTGAAAAAGATTCACCAAGGCGGCGCAAGTTATTTAGTAAATCCAAAGTGGAATGTAACACGATTTGAACATTCTGTAGGTGTCATGCTATTGATTAAAAAATTAGGTGGTTCTATAGAAGAACAAATAGCTGGCTTGCTGCATGATATTTCCCATACAGCTTTTTCTCATGTTATAGATTTCGTTTTAGATAATCCAGAACAGGACTTTCACGACCAAATATTTGAAAAAGTAATTCAATCGTCAGAAATACCTTCTGTTTTACAAAAGCATGGATTTAATATCTTATCTATATTGCCTATTGAGAAATGGTCCTTATTAGAACAACCTCTTCCTTCGCTGTGTGCAGATCGCATCGATTACACGCTTCGTGATTTATCTACCTATAATATGATTTCTTTAGACGATGCTTGTAAATTTGTAGATGAATTAAGAGTGGTTGACGGTAAAATTTGTTTAAAAACAATTGAGGCAGCAGAATGGTTTGTTAAAGCTTACTATACTGAGGTAGTTGACTTCTTTCTTCACCCATTAAATGTATATGGATATGCCATACTAACGGATATATTAAAGATCGCAATAGCCAAGCAGATTATTCATTTTGATGACTTATTATCAGATGATGAAACAGTTTGGAAGAAGTTAATTGACAGTAAAGACCCTGAAGTGCTAAAAAAAATGAAAGATATAAGTAAAAAGGTAATAAATGATGAGAGAAATTACGACATACACCAAAAGAAAAAGGTTCGGATTATCGATCCCTTTGTGCTGGTAGGGAACGCCCGAATGAAGAAAGCAACAGAGCTCTCCACCAAAGTAAGAGAATTAAATCAGTATGCTCTAGAAAAGTCCTTAAAAGGAACATTCCTTAGAGTTCTTAATACTTAGTAAAAAGAAAAGAACCTTATTTAGTCAAATAAGGTTCTTTTTAAATGCCGATAATTGTAATTGTGGTAACTAGGGATGACTAGTTTGAAAGATTATTAATTAGCAAATCCTTAGTCTTTTCTAGGTAGTTTTCAGCACTTTTATTATCAATTGGTTCACTCCAAGTAAAACCGTCGCCTTTGTATCTAGGAATGATATGAAGGTGGTAATGGCCCAATTCATTAAACCTTCCACCATTTGCACAGGTAGTAACGCCGTGTGGCTTAAACACTTTTTTAATTAGCTTTATCATATTTACTGTAGCTTTATTTATCTCTATTTGTGTATCTATATCTATCTCATCAATATCGTGAAAGTGTTGCTTTGGTAATATTAATAAATGCCCTTCATTAAAAGGAGCGATATCTAACGTACAACAAATATGTTCGTTCTCATAAATAATATGTCCAGGAGGGACCAATCCTTTAGCAATCTTACAGCCTAAGCATTCATTCTTTTTCGTCATTTGCTTATCTCCCTATATGTAAAAATTAAGATCCTCTTTACAGTTCTTTTTTTAACTATGAAATCCTTTATAAAACGTAGAACAAACAGGGAAATCTAGAAGGAAAAAAGAAATAGTTGATAAGAGATTTTGATTGATAAAGGGGATTAATTATGGTTATAGAAAAGTTTTTGAGTGAAATTCCATTACTAGAAACCCAAAGTCTTTTATTAAGAAAGATAACATTAGATGATGTTGACGATATATTTGAATTCTCTTCCGATATAGAAGTAGCTCATCATATGACTTGGGAAGCTAATAGAAACAAAGAAGAAACGTTGAATAACTTTGTAAATGTAGTTATTGAGGGATATAAGAGGGGACAATCTGCAGATTGGGCAATTGTCCATAAAGGAAGTAACAAGGTTATTGGCACATGTGCTTTTGTAGATTGGTCTAATCAACATAGTAAGGCAGAAGTTGGTTATGTCTTAAACAAGAATTACTGGGGATATGGATTTGCAACTGAAGCTCTTAGCGAATTAATTAAATTTGGCTTTGAATGCATTAGTCTGAACAGAATTGAAGGTGGATGTGATATTGACAATATTGGTTCAGAAAATGTTATGTTGAAGGTAGGAATGAAATTTGAAGGCATTTTAAGAAAAAATGAATTTATTAAAGGTAAATTTCGTGATACAAAAATTTTTGCGATTTTAAAAGAAGATTTTTATTCCTAGAACATGACTTATAGTAACTAACCTTGTATATTCTATCAGTCCCAGAGGATTCTAATTAAGATTATAGAATTTACTACGGACAAAGACTAAAAGGTTAAAGGAGAAAATAATGAGAGTAAGGGAGTTTCAGACAGGAGACATACCTCAATTGGTGCATTTAATGGATCAGCTTGGCTATCCGACTTCTTTAGAAAAGCTAGAGGGTAGATTTAGTAAAATCCAGTCTCAACCTAATTATTATACATTAGTAGCTGAACTGAATAACAAGGTAGTTGGAATGGTGGGACTATGTCATAACTTGTTTTATGAGTATGATAGCTCCTATGTAAGAATTGTCGCTTTTATTGTAGACGCTGACCATAGACGTAAAGGAATTGGCCAGAAATTAATGAACGAGGCAGAAAAATGGGCGATAGGACAAGAAGCAACTTATATTATGTTGAATAGTGGAAATAGAGAAGAGAGAAAGATAGCCCATAAGTTCTACCTTAATATGGGCTATAAAGACAAAAGTACAGGCTTTTCAAAGCCATTAGGTAAACGAATTATTAAAAATGGAAAAGACCTTAAACTTTAAGGTCTTTTTCTTACATGTGCGGTTGATCATAGCTGCTTTTAATAGTTGATAAAAGTAAAATATATACATGTACATATTTAAAATATAGTATTAGGTTATAATGGGTCTGGTCAAAAGGTAAGCAAAATAAAAAGCAACCTCGACAATTGGCAAGCGAGGTTGCTTTTTATGCTCGTTGAAGAATGAATGCTACAACGACTAAATTATATCATATTTTACCAATAAATATATATTTTTCTTGTTTTTGCATATGTATAAAAGGAGCGCTTTTTATACATTCTTTCTTCAACCACACACCTGAAGATCATCGTCATATCAACGGTGTATAAAAAGCTGCATACTCAAGCAAAAGAATCCTTAGCTGAACCCTACTGCCGCAAGGGTTCTTTTGCTTGCTTGGTTCCTTTAAGAGGTATTATGTAAACTATATTTGCATATGTTATACATAAATTTAGCGTTGTCTGTTTTATAAAGGAATCTTTTATTTAACTTTAGATATAAAATTCCATATGTGTTTTATCCTCTTTATAATATTCTAAACGATCTTGCAGGCTTCCAGTATGAAACTCGAATTTATGTCCATCTGGATCTGTGAAATAGATTGACATTTTATCTCTTTGGTCTCTTTCACGTCCAGGTAAAATATTAACCTTATTTTTTATTAAGTCACTTTTTAGATTTAGGAACTCCTCATCTGTTACAGTAAATGCAATATGAGTATATGAATGTTGAATTTCATTTCTTGGAATATCCTCTTCTGTGTTCAAAGCAATCCATAAGCCATTTAAATCAAAATAGGCTAACTTTCTCCCTTTAACAAGTAGCTTTGCTTGAAGGACATTTTGATAAAAATCTATTGATTTATCTAGATTTGAAACTGAAAAACAAATGTGGTTGATACTTAACAATGCTTATTTCCTCCTCGAATTTTGGATATATTATACAATTTATAATATAAGCTATTTATAAGAGAAAATATAGATAAATCAGTTTGGTGATACTGATAAGGCACATTATGTTAACTAGATATGTATATCGTATACAGATATATAAAAAGTATTTCTCTAAAAAACATTCCAAAATTTGATAGAATTAATCTATTCAGATTTCATTGAACTTAAAAGGGGAGAAATATATGTTTGAAGAAAAGGTAGGTATCATTACAGGTGGGACATTGGGGATTGGTTTAGCTACAGCAGAATTATTGGCAAAAGAGGGTATGTATGTTGTTATTGCCTCTAGAAGTATTGAAAAAGGAGAAGAGGCCCTTTCCAGGTTAAAAAAGTGGTCTCCCAAATCGATCTTTATTAAAACGGATGTAACCAATAGTCAGGATGTCAAACAGCTTGTTAGCCAAACATATTCCACATTTGGGAGCATAGATATTGCTTTTAATAATGCGGCCAACACAGAGGCTTCTTCTAATGCTACACATCAGTTCAGGGAAGAAGATTTTGACCATTTAATTAATGTTACGTTAAAAAGTGTATGGCTTTGTATGAAATATCAGTTACAAGTAATGACAAAACAAAATAGTGGCGTCATTGTTAATACATCTTCTATGGATGCACTCTTATGTTCTGCAGGAACTGGTGTGTATGCTGCAGGAAAAAGTGGGGTTATAGCTTTGACGAAATCAGTTGCTCAAGAATATGGTCATCAAAATATAAGAATTAACTCCCTTTGTCCTGGTGCATTTCGTACATCTATGCTAGAAGAAAAATTCTCTACTCTATCTCCAGAGGAAAAAGTAAAGCTAAATGAATCCTACCAGAAGTTAAATGCATTAGGTAGAATTGGTGATCCATTTGAAGCAGCAAAAGCAGTAAAATGGCTTCTTTCTGACGATGCATCTTTTGTTACGGGTCAAAACATTATTGTAGATGGTGGAATTGGGTTTAAAATTGAATAACTTTGTAGAGTTATCAATTGATTTTATCACTACCTATAATTTGCTTTATGTTAACTCAAAGTGAACATATATGTGCAGTTGTAGAAAACATCGTGTTCAAAAGAATGAACACGATGTTTTAATGATTTTTTCAATTTGTGTCTTTTAATCTCATAACTTTTCCGTCTGCACTTAGTTCTACTTCGTATCTAATTTTAGATATATCTTTCCATTCACCTCTTCCAAAGAATTGAGGATTTAATAAGAAAACGCCTGTTTCTTTTTTTATTAGAATATTCTTTTTGGTTAACTGATTAACTGCATTAGTTACTGATTGTTGTTTAATCCCTAAATTCTCAGCTACAATTCGTTTATATCCTGAGTTAATAATGATAAATTGGCCTTTATTTGCATAAGTTACGCCCTTTATAAGCTCGTATAATACTTTGCTTATCCATCCTTGTATTTCTGCTAACACAACAATATTGTCGAGATATACTTTTATGTAGTCTGGTTCTTTTCCGTAGTTAAAAGAAACACTTGTCGTTTCTTCCGTTATTTCTCCGTTCATATGGCTCTTTTTTACAATTTTAGCATAACGACATTGTAAATATAGTAAATTTTTGTTTAATTGTTTTAGATTTATACATATTCCTAGTCCCAAATGATGAACTTGAGTACAGAACATATCCCATTAAATTGAAAGATAATAAGGGAAGCATCAGAAAACTGCAGTTTTCCTGATGCTTCCCTTATTATCAAGTTTCCACTTGTAATTCATTCATCTTGGTAATCAACTTAAATCAATGTATCTGAGAATATAAATAGGATTCCCCCATAACGTTTAAAGGACTTTTGTAAAATAAAAGCCGATGATTACTTAGCGTAGGAATCATTGGGTTTTATTTTGTTGAAATTTCTTAGCGTATGTTTTGCGCTTTTCGTTGGTAGGACCCCTCCTATAGTATAGCAACTGACAATACTTTTATCTGGTGTGAAACAGGACGGAATTATACAGTTACAGCTCCTGAAGGGTACGAATATGAAACTCTACAGCCAGAGCATTTATATAAAATGTCTAATTTCTTGGAACAACATTTTAATCTAGAAGTAGATTTACAAAACCCTGAAGAAACTTTCTTTTTAGAATTTGAAAGGTTTGAAAAAGAAATGATAAAAGAGTTAACGTCGATGCCTAGCTATCGGGAAGCAAAAAATGAATTTGAAAATTTAATGAAATTTATAGATGAATTAGAATCAACAATAATAGAAAGAATTAAGAAGCTAATCATTCCATAGAAATTTGTTGAGTAGTAGCCTTTAGTTCTAAAATAACTATCCCAATAGCTTATAGTCTATTAGGATAGTTTTGTTTTTGTAAATTACTAAGTATAATGTAAATACTTTAAGTAATGCCTAATTATTTTTTAATGCACCATTTCACTCTTTGTTTTCCGATATAGAGTCATTCGAGAAATACCAGCCTTATCCGCAGCATCAGTTCGGCTCATTCCTTGATCAATAAGGTACAAGGCATACTTAATTTTTTCATCGTCAGTTTTAGGTCTTCCTGGATGCTTTCCGCGCTTTCTTGCAGCCAAAATACCTTCCTTCGTTCGCTCAGACGTTAAATCCCTTTCAAACTGAGCAATTCCAGCAAAAATAGTAAAAAGCATTTTTCCGTGTGCTGTTGTTGTATCTAGCCAGGCTTCTTTTAAACTTTTTAAATGTGCTCCTTTTTGAGAAATGAGGTCTGTAATTTCAATAAGATCTTTTGTGGATCGAGAGAGGCGAGTTAAATCCGTTACAACAACAGTGTCTTCTGGACGGAGGTACTCTAATAATTTATTTAGTTCAGGTCGATCTCGTTTAGTACCTGTTAATTTTTCAAAAAAGATACGGTCACATCCATATTCTTGTAATTGTTGTTTCTGGCGATCTAAGTTTTGATCAAACGTTGAAACACGCATATAACCAAAATTCAATATATATCCCTCCCTTTATAAAACATTGTAACAAAAACACTAAGAAAGAAGTATTGTTACAATTATTTTTGTTACATATTTTTGTTACATATTTTTGTTACATAAATATCAATGTTTTTAATGAGTATTTCTCTTTGAGTCTTGGTGTAACAAAAATGATCATTTTTGTTACATATAGTATGCTGATCATTTATATCAACTCTTTAGATTTTACAGTATTCGTCAAAAAGGAGGGTATTTCCTCTTGTTTGTAGAAAGAACTGGAGAAAGGGGGAAATGAAATGTCCTATAGATATGATATGAGTGGTAAGAGTGCTCAGCAGCAAGCTATTGTTAGAGCGAGAGATGAGGAAGATAGAAGAAGAGAGGAAGAAAGGAAGAAAAGAGAGAAAGAAAAAACAATCATACCTAAACCAGATTTTATCTCTAATTCAAAAGATGTAGTAGCTTATAAGTTACCTAAAAATGGGGACTACGAAGCAATAAGCTTTTATAAAGATAATGATAGTATTCTTGAACTAAGATTATCTGGTACTGCTATAATGAATAAGCCATGTGGATTAAAAGGTATGAATGTTTCCAACTGGTTATGGGAGACAGGTTTGAAATTTATTAAGGAAGTAAAAGAATTCTCAATTCTAACTATTACTTCAAATGATGTAAAAGACAAAGAGTTAATAACAGAATGGTCTAAAATTCGAAAAGAGCAGAAGAAATAAAATTTATTTATAGGTTAACTTTGGACTTCTGAGTAATATCAGAAGTTTTTTATTTTAGTCAGTCTAGCTTTAATTATTTATTAAGT
>NZ_BCVD01000141.1 GCF_001591565.1 Priestia flexa NBRC 15715
GGGGTCAGTCCCATGAGAGTGAGTTTTTTATTTATACGTACGCGTAGACGTTGTTGAACGATTCTTGCGGTTTTTATAGTACTGGTAGCCTTCTTTCATTAAAATAGGGAATACAGCTACTATGATTTTTTTTAAAATTCTTCTCATGCGCATCGCACCCTTTCCTTGTCTTATGACATTAATTTACCCGACTTTCTTTAATAAAAAACATAAAAAAGCAAGCAGATTTTCTTCTGCTTGCTTTCTTGTGTCATGAATTATTTTGAAATAAACATTTGTGTCCAGTAAGTTGAATCTCCTTCAACAAAACCCACACCGATGTGAGTGAAATCAGGGTTCATGATGTTTTTACGGTGGCCATCACTGTTCATCCAGCCTTCCATTACTTCTTCAGGTGTTTTTTGACCTTTTGCAATGTTTTCACCTGCAGATGAATATTCAATGCCAAATTGCTTCATCATATCAAATGGTGAACCATACGTTGGTGAAGTGTGGTCAAAGTAACCTTTATCCATCATGTCTTTTGATTTTTCACGAGCTACGTCACTTAGTTCTGTGTCAAGCTCAAGTGGTTTTAAACCTTCTTTCGCTCGCTCTTCGTTTACTAATGTAACTACTTGTTGTTCAAACTCGCTTACGTTTTTTGCTTCAGCTTTTGAATCTTTAGATTCTGCTGGCTTTGCTTCAGCTTGCTGAGCTGGCTGTGCTGCTTCTTCTTTTGGTTTTGCTTCAGCTGCTGGTGCTGCTTCAGCTTTTGGCTGTGCTTCTTTCTTAGCTGGTGCTGCCGCCTCAGCTTTTTGTGGTTGAGCGTTGTATTTCTTTACTAACTCATCGACATTTATATTTTGTGCTGCTTGAGCATCTTTAATAGTAATTTGCTTTGGTGTGTTGCAGTCAGGTGCAGCTGCGTTAGCTTGTCCTGCTGTTAATAAGCCGATTGAAACGGCACCTGCGATTGTAGCAATACGGAACTTCTTATTCATGTTGTAAATTCCTCCTTGAAAGATATCTGTATTTGTAGACAGCTACGCTACAGAATGAATCTGCTAATCTCGCGTTGCATATTCATTGTTACATGGATTCATAGATTCAATCAACCGCTTTTCCGTTACCAAAATTAACTAGAGTTTTTTGTAATTTTTTTTAATATATCGCTAGCCCTTGGTATTCCTCACTTTTCCCCTCTCTTTTTCCATTCTATTAAAATCACTAGTAATATAACTGTAAATATAGCGTTATAAACGTTACAAGAAAAGAATGAGAATAATAGGAATGAGACCATTTTATATCCTTTTTTACCATTCAAGAAGATGTTTTGTGATATGATTCAGTGTGTAGATTCATTTAGAAACACGAAGTACTTTGTCGACATACTTACTAAAATGATCGGGGAACGATATTATGTGGAAAAATCGCAATGTATGGATTTTGCTGTTGGGTGAGCTAATCGCTGGATTAGGTCTATGGATGGGGATTATCGGCAATCTAGAGTTTATGCAGGCTAAAATCCCTTCTGATTTTATGAAATCAATTATCTTAGCCATTGGAATTGTCATTGGGGTTGCCCTCGGTCCTCTTGCTGGAAAGCTTACTGACCAATTACATAAAAAGAAAGTAATGCTAGCAGCCGGATTGCTTCGAACAATCAGCGTCTTATTTATGCTGCTTGCATTAGCAACTGATTCAATTGGCTGGATGATTGTTTTCCTTATTTTAATTCAAATTTCTGCTGCATTCTATTTTCCTGCTCTGCAGGCTACCCTTCCCCTTGTTGTAGATGAAAAAGAATTACTTCAGCTAAACGGCGTATACATGAATGTTTCTACGCTGTCTAGAATTTTAGGTACAGCATTGGGCGGTGCTCTTTTAATGATCATGCCTTTACATACGCTTTACCTCTTTTCATTCGCTGCTTATCTCGCTTTATTTTTATTAACGATGCTATTAAAAGTTGACGATGACAGCGTGTCGAAGGTTGGGGAACATGTAAAAGAAAAGCGGGATTTTAGCACGTTATTCCCAATGATTAAGCAGGAGCCTATTGTTTCAATTACGCTTATCATGCTGTTGATTCCTTTATTATTTATTGGTGGCTTTAACTTGATTGTCATTAACATTAGTGAGCTTCAAGACAGCGCAGCTATTAAAGGTTGGATCTATACAGCTGAAGGAATTGCATTTATGCTCGGTGCGTTTACTGTTAAACAACTCACGAAATATATAAGCCAAGTGCAAATCTTATTTGTTTTTTCATTATTTGTAGGGGTTTCACAACTCATGCTCTACATGGCTACAAATTCTCTTATTACTATCATCGCATTCACAATTTTCGGCTTTGCTATCGGCTGTTTTTTCCCTGTTGCAGCAACGATTTTTCAAACAACCGTACCAAAAGACTTTCACGGTCGCTTCTTTTCGTTCCGTAATATGCTTGAACGTATCGTCTTTCAAGTCGTGCTTCTAACAACGGGCTTCTTGCTAGATAGCATTGGTTTTCAATTAATGACGGTTGCTTTTGGAATGGTCTCTGTTGGTCTTACCACCCTCTTTTACATTTGGTATCGCCAAACTCGTCAACGAGTCACTTTAAACAAGAAAAAAGCGCTCAGCTGAGCGCTTTTTATTCTTATGATAGTACATTTACTGATTCACGAATGAATGCAGGTAAATCATCAGGTGTACGGCTTGTAACTAGTTGGTTTTGGCACACAACAACTTCTTTATCATGGAAGTTTGCGCCTGCGTTTTTCAAGTCAACCGCAATTGACTTATAGCCTGTAATATCGCGACCTTTTAACGTATCTGCATTAATTAAAAGCTGCGGGCCGTGACAGATGGCCATAACCGGCTTTTTCTCATCCATAAATGCTTTTGTAAATGCAACGACATCATCGTTAGCGCGCAGAATGTCAGGTGAAAAACCTCCTGGTAAGAATAAAGCATCAAACTCTTCTGGCTTTACCTCTTTAATACCTTTATCAATGCTGATCGTTGTTTCTCCTTGCTTACCTTTTACTGTTTTGCCGCCTTCAACGTCAATCGTTGTTAGCTCATGACCTGCTTCTTTCAATGCTTTGGCAGGGTCTGTATATTCCACATCTTCAAATAAATCTGTTACTAATACTGCGATTTTTTTACTCATCTCAACAAGCAACTCCTTTATTTCTGTGTAATAGCTTTTGTTCTATAAATAATGTACCCTTGTCTTTTCACCTTAAACATGGAATTTACAAATGATATGTACAAAAAAAGCTTTGCTGACCGCAAAGCTTTACCATTTTGTCTTATATTCTTTATAAATTTTGACTACAACAGGGCTCAAAATAAAGAGCGCGATTACGTTTGGCAGAACCATTAATGCATTGAATGTATCGGCTAAGTCCCATACAAGCGTAACGTTTAAAGTAGATCCTAACACAATAAAAAGTAGTACAAGCGCACGGTAAACGCTGATTCCTTTTTTTCCAAACAGATAATTGATATTGTTTTCTCCAAAATAGTACCATCCTAAAATGGTTGTGAAAGCAAAGAAGAATAAACAAATTGCAATAAACGGGTGGCCAAACTCGCCGAGACCCCTTGTAAAACTTTCTTGAGTTAACTGGATACCATTTAAGCCCGTTTCATAGGATTTCGTCATGATAATGACGAGCGCTGTTAGGGTACAAATAATGACGGTGTCAATTACAACCGCTATGATAGCAACTAATCCCTGCTGAGCAGGATGTTTTACGTTTGCCGCAGCGTGAGCATGAGGCGTTGAGCCCATTCCTGCTTCGTTGGAAAATAACCCACGTGAAACCCCATAACGAATAGCTTCTTTAATTGTTGCGCCGATAACTCCACCAGTGGCAGCAGCTGGATTAAACGCTGATTCTACGATTAATATAAACGCATCCACGATTCCAGAGAAATTTGCGAATACGATAACTAAGCTTCCTCCAATATAGAAAAGTGCCATAAACGGTACAACAAATTCAGCAATTTTTGCGATTCGCTGAATTCCGCCAAAGATAATAAAGCCAATTAATACCGCAACAATAATTCCTACTGCAACGCGTGGAATATTGAACGTATCAAAGGATGCTGCGATGGAGTTTGACTGCACCATATTTCCGATAAACCCAAGTGCGATAATAATGGACACGGCAAAAAAGCCCGCTAACCATTTGCTCCCTACTCCTTTTCGGATATAATAAGCAGGTCCTCCAACAATCTGGCCATCTTTCTCTTCTTTATATTTCTGCGCAAGAACTGCCTCTGCAAAAATCGTGGCCATGCCGAAAAACGAGCTAACCCACATCCAAAAAATAGCCCCAGGTCCTCCCAAAGCAATAGCTGTTGCAACACCCGCTAGATTTCCTGTCCCAACCTGAGCAGCAACTGATGTTGCCAACGCTTGAAAGGGAGAAATTCCATCTTTATTGTCAGGGTTCTTTTTAAACATTCCGCCAAAAGTTTGAACAAATGCTTGTTTGAGCATTGTTACTTGGATAAAGCCTAAGCGAAATGTATAAAGGATACCAATTCCCAATAAAAATGTAATCATAAACGGCCCCCATAAAAAACCATTTATGCTATTTATAAATTCTGATATGTTCACTTTTTCTACTCACCTCAAATACTATAATGGTTAAATCAACATGTATGTTTTATCCACACTTCTACCTTCTACTTTGACATAACAAAATAGGAGGTAGAAGTATCGATGCGATAGACACCGAACCATATCCTTTGACAATACTGAGACAAAACTCCTGATTTATTGAACACAATTATGTCATTATACCGAAAAAAAATAAAAAGACAAAGTAAGTTTTTAACTGTAAACACTTACATTTCTCATAAAAATGAGGATGGTACATAAGTATTTCATTCAATGATATATCCGAACTATGGAGAGTTATCTCTTTTTTATACTTCAGTTGTTTGTTGACTTGGAAAACAAGTTTAAAAAAAGAGTGGAATAGAGCGTAGGACACGCGACTCCTGCGGGAACTGGAGGAAAAACTGAGACCTCTCAGCGAAGCGAGGAGGATCAGGTTCCTCCCCGCCGAAAGCGAGTGTCTGTAGTGCAATGGAACGAACGCTTTCTGACAACTTAACTCGTTTAGAACAGTCACGATTCTTCTTTGAGAAGGAATCATGTAGTTATGTCACACCCTCATTCAGGTAAATCAAATTGTTGAAAGGTCGTGTTAAAGGAAACAGGATAAATTTCTTTACCCGCAATTGTATTAACGATACATTGATTTCGTTGAACAGATAGCCCTAAGTTTGTTGCGCTTGAACCATGGGAATGCTCAATATTTGTTAGCGTAAACATGTAATGGTCACGAGGGGTTTTGAACTGCAAGCGATAGTCTTTCATTACTTTAAAACGCTTATCATCTTCCCATTCAATTTCATTGTGAAATTTACCCATCCATTTTGGCAAGTGTGGTTTATAACCCGTTGCGAGAACCACTCGATCAGTTTCGTAAGCGAATTCTTTATTTGTTTGCTTTTGACGGCAGTGTAAGTGATAGCCACCTTCATTTGTTATTCCTTCTACTTCGATTGAAGCTCGAATCGTAACCGGAACCTCACCTTGAATCGAGCGATGATACATTAAATCATAAATATGCTGAAGAGTGGAAGCTTCAATCCCATTTCGTAAAGGATTTAAATCTTCTAACGCTTGGATTCGTTCTTTAAAAGGAAGATCATGAAAATGCTGAACATAATCTGGTGAGAATAGCTCTTGAGCAAGCTTTGACTGATCTAACTGCTGAAAGCTTGAAGAGCGAGTAAACCAACTCAGATGATAGCCATATGTAGGCTGATTTTTTAAAAGGTCATAAAAAATCTCTGCCGCGCTTTGACCAGAACCAACTACGGTAATATGATGTCCTTGTTGTAAATGCTCTTTGTGCTGTAAATATGAACTGCTATGTACGACATCATTTCCCAGGGAATGTTTTAGACCTTTTGGTACGAATGGAACTGCACCTGTTCCGAGCACCACATGCTTCGCATAAAATAGCTCCTCTTTATTGCTCTTCGTCTGCTTCACAGTTACTTCATATCCATATTCATGATTCTTTACATCCACAACTTCATGTTGAAAATGGCACGATTTAAGCTGGGCTTCTACCCATTTGGCATATTCGTTATACTCCTGCCTTGGAATATCGAATCGATTAAAATAAAAAAATGGATACATGCGCTTTTGCTTATGGATATAGTTTAAAAATGTATAGGGACTAGTCGGATCAGCAAACGTAACTAAGTCTGCTAAAAATGGTACTTGCAAGTCTGTTCCGTCAATTAACATACCGGGATGCCACTCAAATTTCTCTTCTTTATCAAAGAACACCGCACTTATTTCTTCAACAGGCTCAATTAAAGCAGCAAGTCCTAAATTAAATGGGCCAATACCGATTCCAATCACATCATATACTTGTTCGTTCATTAAAAAACTCCCTTTCATCAAAAAAAGCTAACAGTTTATAGTCCTGTTAGCTTTTTACCCGTTCTACGCAAATTTATTCAGTTACCGCTACGCTCATTTTAGGGGTAAAAGCCTCAAAATGAATACTTTCGCTTTTCACTCCTATTGCCTTTAAGCTTTTAATCATTTCTTCCATAAATAATGGTGAACCACAAATATAAAAAGAAGCTTCTGGGTTTTTACACCACTTCTGTAAGTCGTCGCGAATAATACGTCCAGCTTTTTGGTCATACGTTCTGTCGGCATCTACATCTCCGTCACTATATGCTACGTGGTAGCTAAACGGATACTTAGCGAAAAGCTCCTGTAGCTCATCTTTAAAAATATGCTGTTCTTTCGTTCTCACTGCATGAATAAACGTAATATCCCGATGCTCTTCAATGGATTTTTTCAACATTGGCATTGTTGGCGTTATGCCAACTCCTCCGCTAATCAAGACCACTGGATGCTCTTCGCTCTGCTCTAAAACAAAGTCACCAGCAGGCGCGCTCATTTCAATTTCATTTCCTACTTCTACATGATCATGTAAATAAGCTGATACTTCCCCTTCTGCTACATTCACTTCTCGTTTTACCGTAATGCGATAGTATGACTGGTCCCCAAAATCAGATAAGCTATATTGACGAATAGACATAAATTCCTCTGAAGGTACCTGAACACGCACACTTACATACTGCCCTGGTAAAAAAGTAGGTAATGGATTTTGATCGACCGGTTTTAAATAGAAAGAGTACACATCACTCGACTCTTTAACTTTCTTAGCCACCACAAACGGTTTATAATCACTCCATCCACCTTTAGCACCTTCCGCTTGCTCATACATTTCTTTTTCGACAGAAATAAAAATGTCAGCAATGTCTCCGTATGCTTTCTTCCATGCTGCTAAAATATCATCGGTTGCGCTATCTCCAAGGACCTCTTTAATAGCCCCAAGTAAAAATTCACCTACAATCGGATAATGCTCAGCTTTCACACCAATGCTTCGGTGTTTATGAGCAATTTGTTTCACAACAGGAACCAATACATGGAGCTGATCGATATGCTGTGCGGCTGCATATACCGTGTTAGCAAGAGCGGTTTGTTGGCGCCCTGTTCGTTGATTTGTACGATTAAATACGTTTAATAACTCCGGATGAGCTTCAAATAAATTTCGATAAAAACAGGTCGTAATTTGTTCACCATACTGTGCTAAAACAGGAGCCGTGCTTTTTACAATATCAATTTCATGCTGATTCATTTTGTTGTCCTCCTAAAAAGATATATTTAATATATATGTTTTAAAACAAAAAAGATATATCAAAAATACATCTTTATAATACCCTAAACTTCTTGAAAAAAATAGCTACTTCTGAAAACCGCAATAAATAATTCACAAATTAGCAATGTGCGAAACAAAGAGCAACTTGCTATTCCTGTCGGAAACAGTCATGATATGATTAATAAAGTTAGTACAGAAAGAAGCGTGAAACTATGAGGCTAACACAGTATACGGATTATTCCTTACGTGTGCTGCTTTACTTAGCTGTTCGAGATCGTCAAAGCTTAAGCAATATTAAAGAAATTGCGGACGCTTATCAAATATCAAAGAATCACTTGATGAAGGTAACCCATGAACTAGGAAAGCTTGGATTAATAGAGACGATCCGCGGGCGTAAAGGCGGCATTCGATTAGCAAAAAACCCTAAAGAAATTAATATTGGTGCTGTCGTGCGCCAAACAGAAGAAGATTTTCATATTGTTGAATGTTTTAACAGCGAGCTTAATAAATGTACAATTTCTCCTTCATGCAAGCTCAAGCATGTGCTCTACGAAGCCATGCAAGCTTTTATCAAAGTACTTGATGGTTATACGCTTCAAGACTTAGTTATGAACAAAGATGAGCTAAATTTCTTATTGTTATCCGGTCAACA
>NZ_BCVD01000142.1 GCF_001591565.1 Priestia flexa NBRC 15715
AGGTTTATCATTGACTGAATTACTTGTGTCCCAGCCTCTTTTTATTCATTAGCGATAAACGTTCTTTTTTACGTCACTTTGTACTGCTACACGCTCTACTGCTTCAGCAACAGCTTCATGTACATTAACATTTAGCGGATGAGGCACTAGATCCCCTGGCTTTGTTGAATTTGCAATCGCTTCTGCAGCTGCAACTAGCATTTTGTGAGTAATATCACGAACACCAGCGTTTAGTACGCCACGGAAAATACCTGGGAATCCTAATACATTGTTTACAGAGCGTCCATCTGTTGCATAAATTGCACCAGCTTCTAACGCATCTTCTTGTTCGATTTCAGGTTTTGGATTTGATAGAGCCAAAATAATTTGTCCCTTTTGTACCCATTCTTTTTTAATAAGTCCTGGTACACCAGTTGTTGCAATAACAATATCACTTTGCTCCATTAGTTCTTCTAAGCTATCAACTGTTTCGCCTCCATAAGAGCGAAGACGATCTTTTGCTTCTTCAGATTTATCAGCGCCAACTACGCTTTCGACACCATATGCCATTAGCATGCGGCATATGGCAATACCAGCTGCCCCAAGGCCAATTTGACCAACGCGAGCTTGTTTTAAGTTAACACCTGCACTGCGACAAGCTGAGATAGCTGCAGCTAACGTAACTACGGCCGTTCCATGCTGATCGTCATGCATAACAGGAATGTCTAGTTCTTTCTTTAAGCGCTCTTCCACTTCAAAACAGTGTGGAGAACCAATATCTTCAAGCAAGATACCACCAAATCCTGGTGAAATATTTTTAACTGTTTGAATAATTTCTTCGGGACTATTTACATCTAATAAGATAGGAATAGCATTAATATTAGTAAGCTGATCAAAAAGAGCTGCTTTACCTTCCATAACAGGCATACCAGCTACTGGTCCAATATTACCTAAACCTAAGATTGCTGTTCCATCTGTTACAACAGCTACAGTGTTGCTAATGCTTGTATAAATTTTTGCTTTTTCCGGCTGTTCTTTAATCGCCATACATACGTTAGCTACACCTGGTGTATACACGCGTCGTAAATCCGCTAACGTTTCAATTTTCATTTTACTTTTCATTTGAATTTTCCCGCCTTCGTGAGCGTGTAAAACTTCATCTGAAACTGTGTGTAGCGTAATTCCGTCCAAGCTACGAACTGCATCTAATAATTCTTCTAGCTGCTCTTCGCTCTCAACCTGTACAGTAATACTTCTTCGCGTATAGTTATGGCCTACCTTAACTGTTTCAACCTCGCCAATATCGCCACCTACGCGACCAATTGCCGTAGCTACTCGTCCTAGATTTCCTGGTACGCTTGGTGTTTGAATCATTAAAGTACGGATAATATTGCTCATGTTGACTCCTCCATTTTTATCATTTTAGTGTTAATTATCAGTCTGTCTACTTGTCTAACGATTATTGACGATCAAAAAGTGAGTTACCTGCAATACCTGGATTTGTCATTTCATAAGGATTTAAGATTAAATCTAGCTCTTCTTCTGTCAATACGTCATATTGTAAGCAAAGTTCCCGTACAGATTTCCCTGTCATAATGGCTTCTCTGGCAATACGAGAAACAACTTCATAACCTAAATGTGGGTTAACTGCAGTAATGACGCCTACGCTTTTCTCTACATATTCTTTCAACCGTTCTTCGTTTGCTTCAATACCTTCTAAGCAATATTTTGTAAACGCGTCAAAACCGTTGTTCATAATGCTAATAGACTGCAGTAGGTTAAAGACAAGCACAGGCTCCATTACGTTTAACTCAAGCTGTCCTGCTTCTGAAGCTAAGCAAATGGTATTATCATTTCCAATAACTTGGAATGCTACTTGGTTAATCAGCTCTGGCATTACTGGATTTACTTTTCCAGGCATAATAGAAGATCCCGGCTGACGAGCAGGAAGGCTAATTTCTGCTAAGCCTGCCCGTGGACCTGAAGCCATTAAGCGTAAGTCGTTTGCAATTTTAGACATATTCATCATACACACTTTTAAAGCAGCAGATACTTCGGTATAAGCGTCTGTATTTTGCGTTGCATCCACAAGGTGCTCAGCGCCATATAATGGTAGTCCACTAATTTCTGCTAGATATTTCACAACGTTCTCGATATATTTCGGATCAGCATTTAAACCTGTTCCTACCGCTGTTGCTCCCATATTCACTTCATATAAGTGTTGGCGAGACTGGCTTATACGTTTAATATCTCGCTCTAAAACACGGCTATATGCAGCAAATTCTTGTCCTAAACGAATGGGTACTGCATCTTGAAGATGTGTTCTTCCCATTTTAATAATTGGATCAAACTGCTTCGCTTTCTTTTTAAATACTTCAACCATCTTGTCCATTGTTGCTAATAAATCATCTAATAGGCGCAATGTTGATAAATGAATAGCCGTCGGGAACACGTCATTCGTAGATTGTGACATGTTTACATGACTGTTCGGACTAAGCTTTACATAATCACCTTTTTCATACCCCATTAGTTCTAGCGCTCGGTTTGCGATAATTTCGTTCATATTCATATTCATTGACGTACCCGCTCCACCTTGAATCGGATCTACAATGAAATATTCATGCCATTGACCTGCAATCACTTCGTCAGCCGCCTGTACGATAGCGCTTCCAATACCATCGTATAATCGTTTTGTATCCATATTCGCCATAGCAGCTGCTTTTTTGATCATCGCAAGAGCACGAATCATCTCTTTGTTCACTTTGTATCCAGTGATTGGAAAGTTTTCAACTGCGCGCATTGTTTGGACACCGTAATATACGTCTTTTGGAAGTTCTTTTTCGCCAAGAAAATCTTTTTCAATACGACTTTGCTGTTCCTTTTTCGCCATACTGCGACCTACTTTCTATTAGTTAATCTTTATGTGAGCGTGCTTAATTCTCAGCTTTTTTGTTTTAACTAGCGTACTACGCTGTATGACACCTTCTATTAAACACTTAATATACGCTTTGATTATAAAGAAAATTATACTAATAATCAAGGTAACTCCAAAAGAGGTTTTACTTTTTTTAGTATTAAAACAAAAACACCTGTTCTCATTTCTATTAATCGATTATTTTTTATCATAAAAAAGGGTTTTATCATAAATAAACGAAATGTTATGACTATACGCTGTGAAAAGGAGGACCTGTATATGAAAGCCATTTGTGTATTTGCTGGATCTAATTCTGGTGTTCATCCTCACTATAGAAACGTTGCCGTAGAACTTGGAGCGTATATGGCTCAACACGATTATAAATTAATTTACGGGGGCTCAAAAATGGGCCTGATGGGTGAAGTAGCCAATGAAATGTTAAAGCATGGTGGTCACGTAGTTGGCATTATGCCAAAAGGGCTATTTAGCGGTGAAATTGTTCATACCGCCCTCACGGAATTAATTGAAGTAAGCAGCATGCATGAGAGAAAAGCCACCATGCACGATTTATCTGACGGCTACATCGCTCTTCCAGGAGGGTTCGGTACGTTTGAAGAATTGTTTGAAGCACTTTGTTGGGCACAGATTGGAATTCATAAAAAACCAGTTGGATTACTCAATGTTAATGGATATTATAATGCGTTAATGAGTATGGTTGAACATGCTGTAACAGAGGGCTTTTCACAAGAATCAGCCATTCAGCTTATCAATATTTCAAGCAGCCCGCAATCGTTAATTTCATCGATGATGAACTTCACTTCTCCTTCCACTCGTTACACAAAATGGAACAACACTTCTTCTTAAATCAAAAAAAGAGTACGCTACTGTACTCTTTTTTTATTTGTCTTCTACATATTTTCTATCCACTTTGGACATTCTCTAAAAAAAGAGAGAATAGGGAGATGGTGTCATGGAGCACATTTTTGATTTGCTGTTACGAGGAATATTAGCTTATTTTTCTCTGCTTATCTTAACTAGAATTATGGGAAAAAGAGAGCTATCCAATATGAACTTCAGTGACTTTGTTGTGGGAATCACCATTGGATCCATTGCTGCTACGGGCGCGGTTGACCATAACCAACCTTTTACTAACTATATACCAGCTTTGGTCATCATTCTCGTCCTTGAAATTTTATTTTCTTACCTTTCAATGAAATTTGATAAATTTCGGCTATTAAACAATGGTGAACCCATTATCTTAATGGAAAACGGGCGAATTCTTGAACAAAATTTAAGAAAGGCACGCTTAAATGTCGAAGAGCTTGCTAGTCAGCTTAGGCTTCAAAGTATCTTTTCTTTTCAAGATGTAGAAACGGTCCTTATTGAACAAAACGGTGGCTTTAGCGTGCAGTTAAAACCAAGCCACCAAACTGTCACCATGGAAGCAATGAGCATTGTTAAAAGCCGCAGCGGACTACCTCGGCTTCTCATTAAAGATGGAAAGCTAGTTGAAAAAGAATTAACTGCGTCCTCTTTTACACTCGACTGGGTGCACCAACAGCTCTCTATTCGTAATATCGCCAGCATTTCTGATGTTATGCTTGGTCAAATTGACCGTAGTGGCTTTATCTATCTTGATTTGTATGAAAAAGAACAAACGACGTAACAATTTCTGCTGCTTCCTGTGAATTTTTGCGAGAGTCTATCAATAAAAGCGGTATTTTCTCGACTGCTCTGGGATTTATTGCTGGAGCAGGAACTTTTACAGTATTCGATGTATTGTTAGCTAGAAAAGGTGGTCATAATCCCAAGCGCTCTACTTCCCAATGTAAACAAAGTTCTGGTTTAGATTATTTTTCTTATCAGCTATTGTAAAATTATCCTTATGATGTATATAATTACAATGTTATTTTCAAGCAAAGAATGGAGACTTATCATGCGCTACTCTGCTTTTTTATGTTGTTTTTTTGTTTTTATCACGCTATTAGTTGGATGCCAAGCTATAAATAATGCTTCTCAAAAGAATGATTCGATTGAAGCTGAAAAATTAAAGGCTAACCACTATTCATATAATGAAGATCAACGTGATGCTATTTCTGTTATTAATGAGCTTCCTGGACATGAAAATGTTCATAACGTAACGTTGCAAACCCAAAAATCTCCTTCCTATATTTCAGTTGATTATACACAAGCATCGACCGAAACGAGCAGGCAGTTTGAACACAATTGGTCGGCGGATTTTACTAAAAAACGCGTATTCAACAACGCTACCATACTGCTTGGGTTGATTGACCATGCTGATTCTGTCCACTTTAACGTTCATACCGTTGTTCCTCAAAGCATTACGATTACACGTGCAGAACTAGAAGCATTCTATCGACATCCGCTTACACCAAATGCTTCAAAGGGTATTCAAAACGTTAACGTTGAAAACAATAACAATGAGTATAAAATAAATGAGTTTTTTCGTCGTCACCCAATTACAGAACTAGACTAATCACTCTGTGCGAAGCATCTTTTAGCTGCTTCGCTTTTATATGCCTTTTCGCCCTTACGTGTGTGATCTAGGAAACTTCCTTTCACGTAACTTGAACAAAAATTGAACTACCTGTTCTTTTGTAGTACGATATGAACATATTGTCATAGAAAGGAATTATTAAAATGGCCTATAAAATGATTGTACTAGATTTAGATGATACTCTTTTACGAGATGACCATACAATCTCTCCCCGTACAAAGCAAGCTTTAATGGATGCGCAAGAAGCCGGAGTAAAAGTTGTGCTAGCTTCCGGTAGACCAACCTATGGCATGATTCATATTGCTGAAGAGCTTCGACTAGCTGATTACGGAAGCTTTATCCTCTCCTTTAACGGAGCAAAAATTATTGATTGGCGTACTAAGGAAGAATTGTTTAGTAGTACATTATCACCTGAAACCGTTCATCAATTAGATGCATTGAGTAAACAAGAAAACGTATTGATTCATACCTATGTAGGAGATGAAATTATTACGGAAGTAGAAAACGAATTTACGGATATCGAAAGCAATATTACTGGCTTACCTATTAAACTAGTACCTAGCTTCGTTGACGCTGTGAAAGATCCTGTTGTAAAAGTCTTGATGCTTGCACCAAGTGAAGAGCTGGTTCATGTTGAAGAAAAGCTACAAAAACAGCTTGATGGACAGCTAAGCGTTATGCGCTCAAAACCATATTTCTTAGAGTTCACAGAAGTTGGAGTAACAAAAGGTACAAGCCTTGATTTTCTTATTCAGAAGCTAGGGATTACGCGAGACGAAGTAATTGCCATGGGCGACAGCTATAATGATGTAGCCATGATTGAATTTGCGGGTTTAGGCGTTGCGATGGGAAATGCACCTGAAGATATTAAAAAGTTGGCAAATCACGTAACAGATACAAATATGAACGATGGTGTTGCGAAGGTAGTAGAAGAATTTGTTTTAAATCGTTTAGCCGTTAAATAAAGAAAAGCCAGCTGGCGCTGGCTTTTTTATGTGTCATTTTGTTGTAACAAGCTCTGGAACTTCATTTGTTTGAAGCATTTTATTGCGTAAACCTTCCACATCGATTGGTTTCCTTGCCACCCCTGAATCCATTGCCGCTTTCGCTACGGCAGCTGCAACATGAGCTGCGACTCTCTTATCGAATGGATTTGGAATTACATAGTCAGCATGGATATCTGTTTCATCAATTAATCCAGCAATTGCATACACTGCAGCTACTAATGCATCCGCTAAGGTACCTTCTTGTTGATTTTTGTTCATCATGCGTGCCATTTCTTCTTTAAATGGATTCATACCAACAGGACGTCCTTCATAAATAATTCCTTTTGTATCACATAATATAACGTCTTGCACACCCATGTTTAAAAGAAGTTTTACAATGGCAACACCTGCAGCACCAGCACCGTTTGCTACAACTTTAATATCTTCAAGCTTTTTATTTGCTAAGCGTAGCGCATTTAACAAACCTGCAGCCGTAACAATTGCCGTTCCGTGCTGATCATCATGAAAGATTGGGATATTACAAGCTTGTTTTAAGCGTTCTTCAATTTCAAAACAGTAAGGTGCTGCAATATCCTCTAAGTTAATACCGCCAAACGTAGGTTCAAGAAGTTTAACCGTTTCAACTACCTTGTCTGGGTCCTCAGTATTTAAACAAATAGGAAATGCATCGACGTTTGCAAATGACTTGAATAGCAATGCCTTCCCTTCCATAACTGGCATTGAAGCACCTGCACCAATATTACCTAATCCAAGAACGGCTGTCCCATTTGAAACAACGCCAACCAAATTCCCTTTCATCGTATAATCATAGATTTTCTCAGCATCTTCTGCAATTTCAAGACATGGCTCTGCTACTCCTGGTGAATAAGCAAGGCTTAAATCTTTTGCGCTTTGAACTTCTACTTTGGAATGTACTCCAAGCTTTCCTTGTTTTTCTTTATGCGTTTTAAGTGCTTCTTCTAGTGGCCATGTTAAGCTTGATGAAATAAATTTGTATAAATGATAAGATCCTTGTTCCATCTTTTTCGGCATAAGCTGTAAAGATTTGACTAGTGTTGCTGCTACAATCATTAACACCGGACCTGGGATTCCTAAAAATTTATGAGCTAAGCTACCGAAGATAAAGAACGAACAAGCAATTAATACGCCTGCACCCATTAAAGAGAAATCGACAGGTTTATCAATGTTTGTCTCCTCGTTCATTTTATCTCCGCCTGCTGCTTTAACTAATACACCGTTACCCGTAAGTTCCGGTTTGCTTTCTCCTAAGCGCTTCATCATACCCGCACAGATAACGGCTACAACGTTTCCAATTTACGAGCTGTACCCATTACCTTAACCTCCTGTCTTTCTACAAAGTCTATGATACTTAATGTTCAGACAACTTGATACGTTTTGTAACTTTTAAAGCATTTTTGTAACTAAAAAAATTAAATGATTAAAATGTATAGAGCTAGCCATGTTCGGCTAGCCTTAAAAGTGTAGTGAATATTTTAACAATGTTTCCATACATATATAATAATGACGAATTGAGAGTAGGAGGAAATAGCTATGCTCAAACCTGATACAGCTATCATTTTAGGTCTAATGATTGAAGAGCCGTTTACACGATTAGAAGATGAAGCGATTAGGCATATTGCCGTAAATGAGCTTGAAAATGGATTGGCAGTATTTAATGAAGCATCCAATCTTTATTACGAAAAATTTCTTTATTTTGACGAGCACACGAAGGTACAGCTTCGTAAAGAAGTTTTCTCGCTTCATTTAACGCTGAACCAAATAAAAAATGCATATGCTAATGGTTATACATCCGAAGCCGTTCATATCTATCAAATTATTGCTGAAACTGAAAACTCAACGAATACGATGAACGCTCTCTTTCAATTTCCCACTTATAACGGTGAAGAAGATGATCAAAGCTACAGGTCATTTATGAATATCTTTGGATCAAAAAAATAAA
>NZ_BCVD01000143.1 GCF_001591565.1 Priestia flexa NBRC 15715
GGGGTCAGTCCCCATTACGAGAGTGAGCTTTTTTGTGAATTAATTCGCTTCTATATCAATATGTTTAAAGCTCATAAAGTCAAAAAGTCCTTTATCCGTTAATTTTAAGCATGGGATAACGGGTAAGCTTAAAAAAGATAAAGTAAGCAATGGATTGAAGGCATCGCTAATATCTAATCCTTTTAATGCTTCATGTAGAACGTGAAGCTCTTTGTTTACTTGTTCGTAAGGTAGAGGAGACATGAGGCCTCCAATTGAAAGTGGAAGAGAAGCAAGCACTTGTTCATCCTTTACGAGTACAATTCCACCTTGGGTTTTTTCCATTTCTTTAATGGTCATCAATAAATCCCGGTCATTTGTACCAACAGCTACAACATTGTGAGAGTCGTGAGCAATCGTTGTTGCGATGGCTCCGTCTTTTAATTGAAACCCTTTGACAATCCCAAGGCCGATATTGCCCGTTTGGTGGTGGCGCTCGGCCACGACTAATTTTAAATGATCTCTCTCTGTATCAATCGTGAACGTTCCGTTTTCAACTACTACTTCTTCCACTACGTGGTTGGTAATAAGCTGGTTTGGAATGATTTCAATAATATTTGCTTTATTGTTCTTCATGTTAATTTGCAGCTGTTCAATGGAAATAGATTTCAAATTTACCGAGTGCATCAAGTCTTTAGGCTCGTTTGTTTCATTAGCCGGTTCAACGACAAGCTGGCCGCTTTTGGCCACTACTTCTCCATTTGTAATAACCGTTGACGCATAAATATTTTCTAGTTCATCAAATAGCATGATGTTTGCTTTGTATCCAGGAGCAACAGCACCTTGTTGCGCTAAACCGTAGCACTCAGCTGCGTTTAATGATGCCATTTGGATTGCCATAAGTGGGTCCAAACCTTCGTTCACTGCAAGGCGAACGTTGTGGTCAACAGATCCTTCGGCTAGCAAATCATCTAGATGCTTATCGTCTGTACAGAATAAGAATCGTCGAACGTTGCGCTCATTAACAGCCGGCAGCAACTGCTTCAAATCTTTGGCAACAGAGCCTTCACGGATAAGGACGTGCATGCCACGCTGAACGCGCTCGAGTGCTTCATCAGCTGTTACGCATTCGTGATCCGTTGAAATGTGAGCTGTTCGATAAATATTAATCCCTGTTGCATCCAATCCGGCTCCATGGCCATCGATTACGCCTTGATGATCTTTGGCTGCCTGAAGCTTAGCAAGCATATCATCGTTCGCATCACGGACAGCAGGAAAGTCCATAACTTCCGCTAAACCAATCACGCGTTCATGATTGAAAAAAGGTCGTAAGTCCTCTGCTTTTAAGACAGCTCCAGAGCTTTCAAACGGAGTAGCTGGAATGCTTGATGGCAAGTTAATAAGTACTTCAAGCGGAAGGTTTTCAGAGTTTTGGAGCATAAATTCAATGCCTTTTTCGCCTGAAACGTTGGCAATTTCATGAGGGTCAGTTACGACAGTGGTAACGCCTCTCGGTACGAGAAGCTTTGCAAACTCTTTCGATGTGACCATTGATGACTCAATATGAACATGGCCATCAATGAAAGTAGGTGAGACATATTTGCCAGTCGCATCGATTGTTTGTTTGCCTTCATATTCACCAAGGCCAACAATCATTCCGTCCGCGATGGCAATGTCTGCTTCAAGAACGCTTAATGTAAACACATCGATAATACGTCCGTTTTTTATGACTAAGTCAGCTGGAATTTGTTTATTTGCAACAGCAATTTGCTTTTTAAGTGAATGGTTTGACATAATGGTTTATCTCCTCTCATTGTGAAACAATGAAGGACTAAAAAGAGTAGAACACCGCTCGGAAGTAATATAGAGGTATAAAAATGTTCAACTTTCGTAGTCCAACTATTTACGGTAGTTTGGTAGAAACTCTTGGACCCTATTTCCAAGATTATACGAGTGTATGCTTATAGGTATTGCGATACATTGTATCTGTATTTTGAGAAGTCGTCAATTACTATCGGAAAAGAAAGACTTTTGTGAATATTCTACTCGTATAATGTTTTAAAGAAAAATAAACGAATGTCGTGAAGTTGGAAGAAGTGATGTGGGTAAGAAAAAGCCGCCAATGTACAGAGCAGGCATTGACGGCGTTTGTGAAGCTTAAGCTTACTTGCGTAACGCCCCTAATTCTTCTGCAATTGCTTGCATTTCACTTGGACTGAATGAGTCTTTACGCATAACCATTTCATATAAATATTTTAAATCCTCGTACATTTCTTCATCAAAAGCATCGCCTTTAATTGCACCGATGTTTAACATGCGAAGCTTTTCGCTAATTTGATCAATCATAAACGTAATGTTTTCTGGAGACTTTACTGATAAATCCACTATGTTCATCCTTCCGAGCTTTTTTCTCATTGTAACATGTTTTGATAAGAAGAACACTGTGTTGTCAAACTCTTTGACCAAAAACAGGGTTTTCTTAAATGAAAAGGCTTGTATATAATGTTTGTAATAAGAGAAAGGAGTCGAAACTATGGTTAAAGTACTATTTGTATGTCTTGGCAACATCTGTCGCTCTCCAATGGCAGAAGCAATCTTTCGAAAGTTCGTAAAAGACAAAGGGCTCGAACAGCAAATTGAGGTTGATTCAGCCGGAACAGGAAACTGGCATGAGGGCAAGCCACCTCATGAAGGAACGCTTCGTATTTTAACGGACAATCAAATTGACGTTACAGGTTTAACAGCGCGCCAAGTTATTGAAGAAGATCTTAATCAATTTGATTATATTATTGGCATGGACGCTGAAAACGTGGGGAACTTAAGACGTATGGCTGGACATCATCGTGATGTACGCATTGAGCGTCTGTTAGATTATGTTCCACATTTGTCCGTTGAAAATGTTCCTGACCCTTATTATACGGGGGATTTTGATGAGGTATACGGCCTGGTTACAGCAGGATGTAAGCAGTTAGTAGAAGAAATCATAAAAGAGCAGAAATTAAGCTAACTAAACAAGAGGAGAGTGGGAATATGAGTCAAGGAAAAAGTAAACTTCTTGAAGGGATTATTATTGGAGCAATAGCTGGTGCTGCAATTTCAATGCTTGATAAAAATACGCGTAGAACGGTTATTGAAAACAGTAAAGCTGTTAAAAATAAGACGGTACATATGATTAAACATCCAGATGAGGTAAAGCAAAATCTTCAAGAAAAATATGCTGCTGTGCGTGAAACAATTGAACAAGTATCCGATGATGTTTCGTTTTTAACGACACAGGTGGAACAGCTTAAGAAAACAACTCCCCAGGTATTAGACGTAGTAAAAACAACAAAGGAGACTTTCTCACATAAGTATGGCCAAGATGAACAGAAATAATTGAGAGGTGAGCATATGGCCGACACAACAAAGATTGTAGCTTTTATAAAAGAATTAGCAGCTCGCATTCATAACGATGAACTGCCAAGCCTGTCAGCGGAGCTAGCATACTATTTGCTTTTGTCGCTTTTTCCGTTTCTAATCTTTCTCATTACGCTCATTGGTTTTTTGCCCGTTCAAGCACCTGATTTATTGGAGCTTGTTGAAAGCTTTGCGCCAGATCAAGCAATGAGTATGATTGAAAATAATCTAGATAATATTATTGGCTCTCATAACGGAAAGTTGTTATCGTTTGGGATCATCGCGACAATGTGGTCAGCATCTAACGGAATTAATGCCATTGTGCGAGCATTTAACCGTGCTTACCATGTGCAAGAGAATCGTCCTTTTCTAGTGGCAAGAGGTATGGCTGTATTACTAACGTTTGCGATGATTTTCGTGATTATTGTGGCGCTGTTATTACCTGTGTTTGGTCATATGGTCGGCTTTTATCTGTTCTCAACCTTCGGATTATCTGAAACCTTTTTATCATTATGGGCTGCTTCTAGGTGGATTATTAGCGGTATTATCCTGTTTATTGTCTTTATGGGTTTATACTATTTTGCTCCTAACAAGCGCTTGACTTTAAAAAATGTTGTACAAGGAGCTGCTTTTGCAACAATTGGTTGGACGGTTGTGTCGTTTATTTTCTCATATTACGTTAATAATTTTGGAAACTATACGGCAACGTACGGGAGCTTAGGCGGCATTATTGTATTGTTGATCTGGCTGTATTTGTCAGGAATGATTATTGTCATTGGTGGAGAAATTAACGCCATTTTTTATGAGCGAAAAAAAGCAATCAAAGCATAAGGCGACCACCCTATTTGCATATATTGGTATGAAACGAAGAGTAGGAAGCGGGCATACTAATGGTGAAATGAAAGGGGGATTTACCATGACAAAACATACGAAAAAAGACGGAAGCAACACGAAACAAAACAAAAAAAGCCATCCAAAGCATAAGACAAGTAATAGCCAAAATGGGCAAAACGGCTACCATTAAGGAATATGCTTTTATAAAAAAAGAGGCCTGGTGAAGGGCCTCTTTTTGTGTTAAGACTTTAATAAGCGCAGTCCGTTTAGGATAACAAGAATTGTGCTTCCTTCATGCCCAATAACACCAAAAGGCATATCAAGAACTTGAAGGAAGTTTGACGAAATTAATAAGAAAATAACGCTGATTGAGAAGATGACGTTTTGCTTAACAATGCTGTTCATTCTCTTAGATAATTTAACAGCATCGGCAATTCTTGATAAATTGTTTTTCATTAGTACAACGTCAGCTGTTTCTAACGCGACGTCTGTCCCTTCTCCCATCGCAATTCCAACATTAGAAGTAGCAAGAGCTGGTGCGTCGTTAATTCCATCTCCAACCATCGCTACAGTCGAATATCTCTCTTTTAATTCTTTTACTTTGTCAACTTTTGCTTCAGGCAAGCATTCGGAAATATATTCATCTACCATGCATTCTTTTGCGATTGCTTCCGCTGTTTTTTTACTATCTCCTGTAATCATGACGGTGTGAATGCCAAGTGATTTCAGTACTTTAATGGCTTCTACTGCTTCTGTTCGTACAACGTCTTTTAATGCTAAGATTCCAATAACGCCGTGTTCATCTCTTGCATAAACAACGGTTTTCCCCTCAGAAGCAAGATTTACCGCAGCTCCGTTTTTAAACGAAGTGGCATCATCTTTGCCAATGAAATCTGCTTTTCCAATCTTCCATTGCTTACCTTGGACCGCTCCAATAACACCAAAGCCTGGAACATCTTCAAGAGATTCAGGTTGAAGTAGCTGAAGACTCCTTTTGTCTTTTGCGAACTGCACAATTGACTGAGCAAGCGGATGGTTTGACTGACGCTCAATGGAAGCAATTTTAATTAAAAACTCATCTTCAGAAACGCCGTCACGAACGAGTACATCTGTTACCTCAGGCTTTCCTTTCGTAAGCGTCCCCGTTTTATCAAACGCCACTGCGTTTAAATGGTTTAATCGCTCTAAATGGACGCCTCCTTTAAATAGGATTCCTTTACGAGCTCCGTTCGAAATAGCTGAAAGCGAAGCTGGCGTAATGGACGCTACAAGTGCGCAAGGAGAGGCAACAACAAGTAAAATCATTGCTCTGTAAAACGTTTCAGTCCAGCTCCACCCAAGAACATAGTGAGGAAGGAACAGCATGATGGCAACAACAGAGAGAACCACTTTTACATAGGTTCCTTCAAAGCGTTCAATGAATAGCTGAGAAGGTGATTTTTCGCTTTGAGCACTTTGTACAAGCTGAATAATCTTTTGAAACAGTGTTTCCGTACTTGGCTTTGTCATTTTAATGACGATAGCCCCTTTTAAATTTACTGTACCAGCAAACACTTCTTCATCAGCCGCTTTTAAAACAGGAACGGATTCACCCGTGATGGCTGCTTGATCAATCGTTGTTTCACCTGATAAGACAATGCCATCTACCGGTACACGTTCACCAGGCTTCACAAGCAACGTATCGTTCACTTGTAGTTCAGAGATGGCTACGACTTCTTCATGATCTCCGTTTAAGCGCGTTGCTTCTTGAGGCTGTAAATCCATTAAAGCACTAATTTCACGGCTACTTTTATTCATGGTGTATGTTTCAAGCGCTCCGCTTAGTGCAAAGATAAAGATAAGCATGGCACCTTCTGTCCAGTAGCCAATCACAGCTGCACCAATGGCTGCAATAATCATCAGCATTTCCACGTTTAGTTCTTTATTTTCAATCGTTTCCTCAATACCTTCTTTAGCTTTGGCAAATCCTCCAATAACATAAGCCAGAATGAATAACGTAATAGATAAGGTCGAAGCATCTTGTTTTGATAAAAGCCAAGCAACTAAAATAAGCACGCCGCTTGCAAGAGCAGCAATCAATTCACCGTGTGTTTGCATGCCAGCAAGAAACGAAGAAGTCGATTGGTTCTCTTGTTTTTTTGCTAATGTTTGTTCCATAAAAAGCCTCCTATAATGTAGTAGTTGAGAAGAATAATCACAATCATTACCCCTAAAAAAGCACAAAAGCTGCCATCTCAGCGATAGCAGCACGTCTTACAATTGTTATAAAGTTTTTTTGAATATATTAGTAACAAAAGTATAACATGGAATAGCTACAGAAGGAATAGTGAAAATGGCGCTTATAACCTAAAAAGAGTATATGCGCTCACATGTCTAAGTGTTCTTCATATAGTCGGTATGCGGATGAATAAACATGCTCAATATCAGCATCCGTCATGTACATTAACGTCTCACGATCAAACCCCTTAATTGTTTCAATAAACATAATCATATTCTTGCGCTCTTGTCTGCTCATTGTTATTTCTCCTCCCAATCTGTTTTAATACAGATTATTATTATTAATTGTATTATATAACAGTTTTCTGAATTTTGTGTAGCTTTTTTTTGAAATTAGGCTTATTTTTTTAAAATTGTTGATTTAGCCTAGAAATTGCAGACGCTGTATCTAGTTTTAAACGATTAAATACAAAAATAATGAAGCGAAGGAGCGTGCGACTCCTTAGTAATGAAAACAGTATTTCTGGAAATAGTAACAGTTGACAAATATTTTTATTGAATTTACAATCATATATATGAGCATATGCTCATATACTGTCATATGTTGTGGAAGGGGAATCTTTAATGAAGAGAGAAGACCATCACTTTTTATCAGACAGAACAGTCGACGAAGCATCTCGCATGCTAAAAGCTATTTCTGATCCGACACGAATGAAAATTTTATATTTACTATTTCAAGAAGAATGTTCCGTTGGCCATATGACAGAAGTATTAAATATTTCACAATCTGCTGTATCCCACCAGCTAAGCTATTTGCGAAATTTACGATTAGTGAAATACAGAAGAGAAGGAAATACATACTTTTACACATATGCAGACGAACATGTTGTAGGTATTTTAAATCAAGTGATTCAGCATATTGAATGCGTGCATGAAGAATAGGGAGGAGATTGAATGAGTCACCACCACCACCACCATCATCACCATCACGGCCATGATCACCATGGTCATCAACACTTTGATATGCAGCGTGAAGGCAACCAAAAAGGGTTGCTTATTGCTTTATGTATTACAGCGGGTATCATGATTTTAGAATTCATTGGAGGACTTGTCACAAATAGCTTGGCTCTTCTATCAGACAGTGGTCATATGCTTTCGGATACAAGTTCATTAGCACTGAGTCTTGTAGCCATTTGGTTTGCAAACCGTGCAGCTTCATCTGAAAAAACGTACGGGTATTATCGCTTCGAAGTATTAGCTGCCTTGTTTAACGGAGTAACTCTCTTTGTTATCGCAGGTTTTATTATTTATGAAGCATATGAACGAGTATTAAATCCACAAACGGTTGCGAGCGGTACAATGATGATTATTGCAGCCATTGGTTTAGGTGCTAACCTGCTTAGTGCGTGGTCGCTGCTACGACAAGGGGACGTAAAGGATAACGTTAATTTGCGAAGTGCATACCTACACGTGTTAGGGGATGCTTTAGGCTCTGTGGGAGCATTAGTTGCCGGGCTGCTCATGCTTTTGTTTAATTGGTATATTGCCGATCCTATTATTTCCGTTGTGGTTGCACTCCTAATTCTAAAAAGTGCGTGGGGAGTATTAACTCATAGCTTTCATATCCTAATGGAAGGTTCGCCTGCACACGTAGATATAAATAAAATCAAGGAACTACTTAAAGAAATTGATGGCGTAAAAGGTGTTCACGATATTCATGTATGGACGATTACATCGGGACTTCATTCTTTTAGCTGTCATTTACAAGTAAGTGACGACCAGGACTGCCAGGCTATTTTACAAAAAGCGCTGAACTTAGTGAACGAGCAGTGTGGCATTGAGCATTCGACGATTCAAGTTGAGAAGTCGGGACTGGAGCATGGTGAGCTGAAGGTATAGAGGAGAATAGAAAGAGTTT
>NZ_BCVD01000144.1 GCF_001591565.1 Priestia flexa NBRC 15715
AAACTCTTTTATTTGTTTAATATTTAATTCGAAAAGGTTTTGCTCGTCATGCCGATTTGGCATACGGTATTTTGAGAAGGTATATATATTTCGTTTATAGAATGTAATAAAATAAAAGAGAGTGTGTCAGCAGAAAAAGGCTTTGGTATCAAAGTATAAAGGGGAAATGACGATGAATAAACCATCCTTTCATGAATTTGCCTATACTCCTCAGCAAGAATGGATACAAGAAGTAAAAAAAGCGCTAAAAGATGACCCTCATCTATATGAAAAAGAAACGTTTGAGAACATTTTTTTGAAAACGCTTTACCGAAAAAATGACGTGCAAGATTTACCACATTTAAAAGACGAAGAGCTTTACTTATTCGTAAGAGGAATAGACTCACATTTCGTATCAAATGAATGGAATATTGCACAACGAATAAATGTAGCCGTTCCAAAGAAAGCGAATCAAATGATAAAGGAAGCATTAGATAACGGACAAACGTCATTGGCTATTGAGTTAAATCCTATATCAATTAAAGGAAAGAATCCGTTAACAGTTCCTTTTACTGAATTAAAAAGCGGCGTTTTGCTCTCTAACTATGCAGATCTATGTGCGCTTTTTAAGGACATTCAGTTACCTGAAGTACCTCTTTTTATTCCTTCTGGATATACGGCACTGCCGTTGATTGAATCCATTGATACGTACTGTCAACAGGAAGGGATCACATTATCACAAGTAGCTGGAGTGGTTGGAATGGATCCGCTCGGCTCATTAGCTGAACACGCTCATTCACCAATTCCAATCACTGATTTGTATCATGACATGGCAAACGCAATTGCTTTTGTACAAGAAAAGAAAAGTTCGCTAAAGACGGTACTTATTGATACAAAACCGTATCACATGAGCGGGGCAACAGCCGTTCAAGAGTTAGCATATGCACTTTCAACAGCCGTACAATATATGGATGAATGTTTAAGACGCAATATTCCTTTACATCATGTATTACCTCATCTGGCATTTTCATTCTCAACAAGCTCACAGCTTTTTATGGAAGTTTCAAAACTACGTGCATTTCGCTTACTGTGGCTTCAGGCCGTTCGAGCATTTTCACAGACTATAGACGTACCGCTTCCTTTCATCCATGTAAATACATCCATCCATACGCTTTCATCTCAAGACTTACATACGAATATTTTACGAGGAACACTGCAAGCATTTGCTGGAATTATTGGCGGAGCAAATAGCCTCCATGTTTATCCATATGATGCTATATCAAAGCAGTCAACAGAATTATCCAATCGACTCGCACGAAATACGCAGCTAATGCTTCGAGAAGAATCACAATTAGGCAGAGTCATAGACCCGGCAGGAGGCTCATGGTACATCGAATCCTACACGCATGAGCTTGCAGAAAAAGCTTGGAAGCTGTTTCAGAAAATGGAATCTAAAGGCGGTATGGAAGCATGTCTAGAGTCAGGTTGGATTCAATGTGAGCTTCAACATGTAAGTGAAGAGAAAAGAGAACAGATACATAGCAGAAATGAAAGAATGGTAGGAATTACGCATTATGTATCTCCAAGTAAAACTACTTATGAAGAAGATAACGTTGCAAACAAAGACTACCACGAATATCAATTGCAATTAAGAAATGAATTGACGGCATCTTCTCTATTGGTGAATGCGCATGAAGAACAATCCCCTTCTCAAGCAATTCTCTTTTTGAATCAGTGGAGAAAAAGCGAAGCGTTTGAACAGATGCGTGAAAGAACCAAAGGATTGACTATTGGTTGCATTGAATTATCAGAAAGTAAATTGGTTAAGCAACAAAAAGAGTTTGCTTATGATTTTTTCCAGTCTGGTGGATTTCAATGTGAAACTTTTTCACCGTTATATCATGACCTGGATACCATTGAATGGTTGAAAAAGCGTCCTTGTCATGCATACGTAGTATGTGGTGAACCTGAACAAGTAAAAGATATGCTTGCCTTCCTTAATGGGTATAAACAAGAAAAGCTTTACGTATTTGTTGTAGCAAAATCAGAGGTAGACGGAGCTGCGGAATTCATTAATGAAAATGTGAATGCAATTAATTGTTTTGCGCAATTAGTACGCTGGATTGAGGTGAATCAACATGTATAAAAAACCACAATTTGAAAATATTGATTTTGGCGCTGTTACGCAACCGAAAGCTGTGGAGAGTAAGCAGCATACTGTAGAATCTTTTCAAACAAATGAACAAATTTTTGTGAAATCTCTATATACAGAAAAAGATTATAAAGGCATTGAATTTCTTGATTTTACACCAGGAAAACCACCATATCTAAGAGGACCTTACGCGACGATGTACGTGAAAAAACCATGGACAATTCGTCAGTACGCAGGGTTTTCAACAGCAGAAGAAAGCAATGCCTTTTATCGCAGAAATTTAGCTGCAGGGCAGAAAGGATTGTCTGTTGCTTTTGATTTAGCAACACATCGAGGGTATGACTCTGATCACCCTCGC
Source organism: Priestia flexa NBRC 15715 (assembly GCF_001591565.1). GTDB lineage: Bacteria > Bacillota > Bacilli > Bacillales > Bacillaceae_H > Priestia > Priestia flexa. The sequence continues at coordinate 2,490 of NZ_BCVD01000144.1, forward strand.
GTGGTTGGTGACGTAGGAAAAGCGGGGGTAGCAATTGATTCAATCTTAGACATGAAAAAGCTTTTTGATGGTATTCCTCTGGATAAAATGTCGGTTTCAATGACGATGAATGGTGCTGTATTACCAATCATGGCTTTTTATATCGTGACTGCTGAAGAACAAGGTGTGCAAAAGGAGCAGCTAGCCGGTACCATTCAAAATGATATTTTAAAAGAATACATGGTACGTAATACGTATATTTATCCTCCAGATATGTCGATGAGAATTATTGCAGATATTTTCAAGTATACGTCTGAGCATATGCCCAAATTTAATAGCATCAGTATTTCAGGCTATCACATGCAAGAAGCGGGAGCACCAGCTGACCTGGAGCTAGCTTATACGCTAGCAGACGGATTAGAGTATGTTCGAACCGGAATAAAATCTGGTATTTCAGTCGATGCCTTTGCACCACGCCTATCATTTTTTTGGGCGATTGGAATGAACTACTTTATGGAAGTAGCAAAAATGAGAGCCGGTAGATTGCTATGGGCTAAGCTAATGAAACAGTTTAATCCAACAAATCCCAAGTCGTTAGCTTTGCGTACGCACTCGCAAACGTCTGGCTGGAGCTTAACGGAGCAAGATCCGTTCAATAACGTAGTGCGTACATGTGTGGAAGCACTGGCAGCAGTTTCAGGGCACACGCAGTCACTGCATACGAATGCATTGGATGAAGCAATTGCGCTACCAACGGATTTTTCAGCAAGAATTGCACGTAATACACAGTTATATTTACAAGATGAAACGTCTATTTGTTCTGTTATTGACCCGTTGGGAGGGGCTTATTATATTGAATCACTAACGAATGAGCTCGTTCATAAAGCTTGGGGTCATTTAGAAGAGATTGAATCACTTGGTGGTATGGCAAAAGCAATTGAAACTGGGATTCCGAAAATGAAAATTGAAGAAGCTGCTGCCAGAAGGCAAGCTAGAATTGATTCAAAAGCCGAAATTATTGTTGGTGTGAATGCATTTAAAGCGAACGAAGAAGAAGAGTTAGAGATTTTAGATATTGATAATCAAGCAGTGCTAACAGCGCAAGTAGAAAGATTAAAAGAACTGAAGAATCAGCGCGATGACAAGCAGGTGGAAAAAACTTTACGTGATTTAACGCATGCTGCTGAAACAGGAAAGGGAAATTTATTAGAGTTAGCGGTTGAAGCTGCCAGAGCAAGAGCAACGCTAGGCGAAATATCACTTGCTCTTGAAAAAATATCTGGTAGGCATCAAGCGGTTACACGTTCAATAAAAGGTGTTTATCAAGCAGAATTTGAAGGAGCAGAGCTTATTGATAAAGTGCGCCAGTTAACAGATGACTTCTTAGAAGAAGAGGGAAGAAGACCAAGAATCCTAGTTGCCAAAATGGGTCAGGACGGTCATGATCGCGGAGCAAAAGTCATTTCTACAGCATTTGCGGATCTAGGCTTTGATGTGGATGTTGGTCCACTTTTTCAAACGCCTGAAGAAACTGCTGTGCAAGCAATTGAAAATGATGTTCACGTCGTAGGGTTTAGCTCGCTTGCTGCTGGACATAAAACGCTACTTCCACAGCTTGTTGAGCAGCTGCGTTTACACGGTAGAGAAGATATTTTAGTCATTGTTGGAGGAGTTATTCCAAAGCAAGATTATCCTTTTTTAGAAGCAAGCGGAGCAGCAGCTATTTTCGGTCCAGGTACGGTCATTCCAAAAGCAGCTATCCACGTGTTAGATAAGATTAAAGAAAAGCTAGCGGTGGATGAGTGATTATATGACCAAATTAAAAACAGTGTCTCAGTATAAAGAAGGGCTTTTAGGAAAAAAACGAGCTGCTTTAGCACAAGCTATTACCTTAATTGAAAGTCAGGCTGCTAAGCATAAACACCTGGCTCAACAGTTAATGAAAGAAATTTATTCGCATACTGGAAAATCGATTCGGATTGGATTTACAGGTGTACCAGGAGCAGGGAAAAGTACGTTAATTAATGCATTTGGAACTTATTTATGTGATCAAGGATACCGAGTAGCAGTACTTGCGATTGATCCAAGCAGTACGGTATCTGGTGGAAGTATCTTAGGTGATAAAACGCGAATGGAGCAGCTTGCTAAGCATCCAAGAGCTTTTGTTCGACCGTCTCCTTCGCAAGGAACATTAGGCGGGGTTCATCGCAAGACGAGAGAAGCTGTTCTTTTATGCGAAGCAGCGGGATATGACGTCATTTTTATAGAAACGATGGGCGTGGGGCAAGGTGAAGGAATCGTTAAGCAAATGGTTGATGTCTTTGTTCTTCTTGTTTTAACAGGTGCAGGAGATGAGCTTCAAGGAATTAAAAAAGGAATCTTAGAGCTAGCCGACTTGATTTGTGTAAATAAAGCGGATGGAGATAATCGAAAAAAAGCAGTACTGACGAAAAAAGAGTATGAGTCCGTTATTTCATTTCTATATGCTCATTCATCTAGTTGGCAGCCAAGGGTATTAACAACATCTGTTTACGAGACAGGTGATTTGATTAGCTTATGGAATCACATCTTGGATTACAAGAGCTGGCTAATACAAAATGAACGATTTGAGCAAAAGCGAGGTCTTCAACTTTCTTCATGGCTACAGTCGAGAATTGCTGATTATCTGTACGAGTCTTTTTATGGTAAGCAAGAGCTACGTGATACGCTAAAAGATGTTGAGCAACGTATGCAAAAAGGAGACATAACAATGGAGGAAGCATTTGAGACAATAATTCATCAGTATAAACAAGTAAACCAACCGATAAAGTAACAATAATTTTTTCGTAAACATAAGCCAAAGAAATCGCGTTTTAAGTCATGGTTTGCTATGATAAAAGTAGCTAACTAAAGGAGGTAAAAAGATGAACATCGATTTTAATTTATTTATGAATGATGTTGTTCGCCAAGCGCGTCAAGAGATTGAAGCTGCAGGTTACACGCAATTAACGACGGCTGAAGATGTAGAGGAAGCGTTTCAAAAGCCCGGTACAACATTAGTAATGGTTAACTCAGTTTGTGGATGTGCAGGAGGGATTGCTAGACCAGCAGCTGCTCATTCCGTTCATTACGATAAGCGCCCAACGAATCTAGTTACGGTATTCGCTGGCCAAGATAAAGAAGCAACGGCTCGCGCTAGAGAATATTTTGAAGGCTACCCACCATCTTCACCATCATTTGCACTATTAAAAGATGGTAAAATTATGACAATGGTAGAGCGTCATGAAATTGAAGGACATGAGCCAATGTCAGTTGTAACAAAACTTCAAGAAGCGTTTGATCAATATTGTGAAGAAGTATAAATAAAAAAGTCGCGTAAGCGGCTTTTTTATTTTTGGTGAAAATATTTGTAATATCAATTTTTTATACATGATTCACATGATTATGGAAAATGGTGGATAGGTATTTTCATATAGTTAAATCTATATTTAAAAAAAGTGTTGCATAAATATAAATACGTGTTAAAATACAGTTACATGAATATATATTTATTTTTTTACAATGACTTGCAATAAGGAAAAACTTATTTCATAATATTATTAATTTTAAGAAAATATTAAAATTGGGGGAAACGTGACATGAAAATGAAAAAATGGCTATCAGTAACAGTTATAGGGTTGTTAACAGCGGGAGCATTAGCTGCTTGTGGTGCTGGTGAAGGTGCTTCAAATGGAGGCGGAGGCAGTGAGGATGCAAAAGTTTTAAAAATGGGAACTTCAGCTGATTATCCACCGTTTGAGTATATTGATACAGCAAAAGGTGACAGCGAGCCGGTCGGTTTCGATATTGATTTAGCAAAAGCAATTGGTAAAGAGCTAGGTTATGAAGTACAAGTTGTCGATATGGAGTTCGGTAGCTTAATTCCATCTTTACAGTCTAAAAAAGTGGACTTTGTTTTAGCAGGAATGACGCCGACGGAAGAGCGTAAAAAGAACATAGACTTCTCTGATGTATATTACGAGGCGAAAAATGTACTTGTATCTAAAAAGGACGAGCCGATTAATAGCATTGAAGAGCTGAACGGAAAAACAGTAGGTGTTCAAACAGCATCTATTCAAGAAGATGAAGCAAAAACATTATCAGAAGAAGTAGACATTAAAATTGAAAGTCGCGATCGTATTCCACAATTGATTCAAGAAATGAAGTCAAATCGTATTGATGTAGCAATCATTGAGGATACAGTAGCAAAAGGCTATGTAGCAAAAGATGATACGTTACAACTTGTAGAAACAGGAAGAGAAGACTCTAACAAAGGTTCTGCCATTGCATTTCCTAAAGGCAGCAAGCTAACGGATGAGTTTAATAAAGAACTACAAGAAATGAAAGAAAGCGGAGAGCTAGAAGAGCTAATCGTTAAATGGTTTGATAGTAAAGAATAAGAGACAATGAACGGAGAGGAAGGAAAACAGGCATGAATTTGGACTTTTCACAAATCGTGCCTTCAATCCCTTATATTTTAAAAGGGATAGGAGTGACGATTCAAATAGTTTTAGCTTCAGCCATTGTCGGTTTTGTACTAGGGACAATCTTATCTCTATTTAAAATTAGTCGTTCAAAACCGCTCATTTGGTTAGCTGATCTTTATACATCAATCTTTCGTGGTACGCCGCTCGTACTGCAGTTATTGCTTATTTATTTTGGGTTACCACAAATTTTAGGTTTTGATATTGCGCCATTTCCTGCTGCAGTTGCTGCATTTGGATTAAACTCAGCTGCATATATCTCTGAAATTATTCGTGCTGGTATTTTAGCAGTCGATAAAGGACAACGTGAAGCTGCTCTTGCTTTAGGAATTCCATATCGTAAAATGATGGGCCAAGTCATTATGCCTCAAGCTTTAAAAAACATTTTACCAGCTTTAATGAATGAGTTTATTACGCTTACGAAAGAATCAGCACTTGTAACGGTTATCGGTGCGCTTGATATTATGAGACGTGCATATATCGTTGGAGGAGAAAAGTTTGCGTATTTTGAACCTCTGTTATTTGCAGGATTAATTTATTACATCATGGTAATGGGCTTAACGCTCCTTGGTAAAGTGATCGAGAGGAGAATGAGAAAAGGTGATTAAAATTGAAAACTTACACAAGTCCTTTGGCCAAAATGAAGTTCTAAAAGGCATTTCAACAGTTATTAAAGAAAAAGAAGTAGTCGCCGTAATCGGTCCATCAGGTTCCGGGAAATCAACGTTTTTGCGCTGTATGAATTTACTTGAACAGCCAACTAGTGGAGCCATTACAATAGCTGATCAAGAAATTACAAATGCGAAGACAAACATTATAAACGTGCGACAAAATGTCGGGATGGTATTTCAGCACTTTCATCTGTTTCCTCATATGACGGTGCTTGAAAACTTAACATACGCGCCTACTACAGTTAAAGGAATCTCAAAAGAAGAGGCGAAGAGCAAAGGAATGGAACTACTAACTAAAGTCGGACTAGCTGAAAAAGCAAACGAGTATCCAAGTCGACTTTCAGGAGGTCAAAAGCAGCGTGTTGCTATTGCTCGTGCTCTTGCGATGGAACCAGAAATTATGCTTTTTGATGAACCAACATCTGCTTTAGACCCAGAGATGGTAAAAGAAGTATTAGATGTAATGAAATCACTAACTGAAACGGGTATGACAATGGTTATCGTTACGCATGAAATGGGCTTTGCGCGCGAAGTAGCAGATCGTGTTTTATTCTTAGATGGCGGCCGCCTAGTGGAAGATTCACCTCCGGCTGAGTTTTTTACAGCACCTAAAAGTAAGCGTGCGAAGGATTTTCTTGAAAAAATCTTATAATAGTCAAAAAGAGACTGAGATA
>NZ_BCVD01000145.1 GCF_001591565.1 Priestia flexa NBRC 15715
GGGGTCAGTCCCATTCGTCTCACGCTTTTTCTTTATTAAAATTTAACAGCTTCTTCTAGAAGGGATTTTAGCTCGCTAATTGGCACACGTTTTTGTTCCATTGTGTCGCGGTCACGAACCGTTACTTGGTTATCTTCTAATGAATCAAAGTCAAATGTGATACAGAATGGTGTACCAATCTCATCATGACGACGGTAACGTTTACCAATTGAACCTGCGTCATCGTAGTCAACCATAAAGTCGTTTGCTAATTCAGCAAATACGGCTTGAGCTTCAGTTGAAAGCTTTTTGGAAAGCGGTAATACCGCAGCTTTTACCGGTGCTAAAGCAGGGTGTAGGCGCATTACTGTACGAGATGAACCGTCTTCTAGTTCCTCTTCTTCATATGCATCAATCATGTACGCTAACGTTACGCGGTCTGCGCCTAAAGAAGGCTCGATGCAGTATGGTACGTAACGCTCGTTTGTTTCTTGATCTACGTATTGGAAGTCTTCACCTGAGTGCTCCATATGTTGTTTTAAATCATAGTCTGTACGAGATGCTACGCCCCATAGTTCGCCCCAGCCAAATGGGAATTTGTATTCAAAGTCAGTCGTTGCGTTACTGTAGTGAGATAGTTCATCTGAATCATGGTCACGAAGTCGAATGTTCTCTTCTTTCATACCTAGAGATAATAGCCACTGTTCACATGTTTTCTTCCAGTAATCGAACCATTCTAGTTCAGTTCCTGGTTTACAGAAGAACTCAAGCTCCATTTGTTCAAATTCACGCGTACGGAACGTAAAGTTACCTGGCGTAATTTCGTTACGGAAACTTTTACCAATTTGTCCAATACCAAAAGGAAGTTTCTTACGCATAGAGCGCTGAACGTTTTTAAAGTTTACAAAGATACCTTGAGCTGTTTCAGGACGAAGGTAGATTTCGTTTGTAGAGCTTTCTGTTACCCCTTGGTGTGTTTTAAACATTAGGTTAAATTGACGAATTTCTGTGAAGTTTGCGGAACCACACTCTGGGCAAGTGATTTCATGCTCTGCAATTAACTTTTTCATTTCATCAAAAGAAAGACCGTCTACAATCATTTCAATATCTTTTTCTTGAAGCTTTTCTTCAATTAATTTATCAGCACGATGGCGCGCTTTACAATCTTTACAGTCAATCATTGGATCGTTGAAGTTTCCTAAGTGACCAGAAGCTTCCCATGTTTTTGGATTCATTAAAATAGCAGCATCTAACCCTACGTTGTAAGGAGACTGCTGAATGAATTTCTTCCACCAAGCTTTTTTGATATTATTTTTAAGTTCTACGCCAAGTGGACCGTAATCCCAAGTGTTTGCTAAGCCGCCGTAAATCTCAGAGCCTTGAAAAACAAAGCCGCGATGCTTCGCGTGAGATACAATTTGATCCATTGATTTTTTCATAATAATTCCTCCAATAATAAATGATGTAATAAAAAAAATCTCTCGTCCCTGGGCATATGCAAGCATATGCCCAGGGACGAGAGATTTTCCCGCGGTTCCACCCTGGTTGATACGTACTGTATCCACCTTAAACATGTATATACTCCAGATTGCCTTTTCCTTAAATCTTGCTTTAGGCTTTCACTATCCCTAAATCGCTATTCTACTGCAGAGGGTTTAAGTACTATTAATCCTTCAAAGTATGGCTATACAATTTTGTAGCTATATATTAGCATATCCTATGCAGGGATACAATAACCGTTATAACAAAATGCTTTTTTCGCTTTGATTAATGTGGACAAAAAAGATTAGTTTTCGTTTCGTTTCCCAATCTTAGTTTTGTTATAATGAACAAATGGAAAGTAGTCCGTTAAGTTAATGCATAGTGAAGAGCTGCGGGATAAATAGATGGAGGTTCATACAATGTACGACATAAAAGAATGGAGACACGTATTTAAATTAGATCCAAATAAAGAAATTTCAGATGAAGCATTAGAAAAAGTATGCGAGTCCGGTACAGACGCGGTAATAGTAGGTGGGTCAGACGGCATTACGTTAGATAACGTGCTGCAGCTTTTAATGCGTATTCGTCGCTATACGGTGCCGTGTGCTTTAGAAGTATCGACAATTGAATCAGTTACTCCTGGCTTTGACTCTTACTTTATTCCAACCGTATTGAACAGCAGTGACCCAAAGTGGATCTCTGGTTTACACCATCACGCAATGAAAGAATATGGAGAAATTATGGATTGGGATGAAATCTTTGTAGAAGGGTATTGCGTGCTAAATTCAGAAGCCAAAGTAGCAACTTTAACGAGTGCGAAAACAGACCTAGACGCTGATGATATTGTAGCGTACGCGCAAATGGCAGAAAGAATGTTTAATTTACCAATCTTTTACTTAGAGTATAGCGGTACGTACGGGAATCCTGATATTGTTGAAAAGGTAAAAAAGTCGTTAACTAATACAAAGCTTTTCTACGGTGGCGGTATTAGAACGAAAGAGCAGGCTACTGAAATGGGGAAAATAGCAGATACGGTAGTTGTTGGGAACGTCATCTATGATGATTTATCAACAGCGTTAAAAACAGTAGATGCAGTGAAAAAGAATGTTGCGAACGAAAAATAAAGTAAAGTAAAATAGAACATATGTTTGATTAGGCGGTGAAATGATGAATTTTCTAAGTGAAAAATTATTAACGGGATTAAACTCAGAGCAAAAAGAAGCGGTAAAAACAACAGATGGTCCGCTGTTAATCATGGCCGGCGCAGGAAGCGGAAAGACGCGTGTGCTCACGCATCGCATCGCGTATCTAATGGCTGAAAAAGAAGTGGCGCCTTGGAATATCCTTGCGATTACGTTTACAAACAAAGCGGCTCGTGAGATGAGAGAGCGTGTTAGTGCAATCGTTGGTGGAGTAGCAGAAGATATTTGGATTTCGACGTTCCACTCCATGTGTGTGCGTATCCTACGCCGAGACATTGACAGAATTGGTTATAATCGAAACTTTACTATTCTCGATTCAACAGACCAGTTATCGGTTATTAAAAACGTCTTAAAAGAAGAAAACCTAGATCCGAAAAAATTCGATCCACGATCATTGCTAGGAAGCATCAGTTCTGCAAAGAATGAGTTAAAAACAGCGGATGACTTTGCAAAAACAGCTGCAGGTCCTTACGAAGAAGTCGTGAGCACGGTGTATACAAAGTATGAAAAGCGCCTTAAGAAAAATCAAGCGCTGGACTTTGATGACTTAATTATGACGACGATTCAGCTCTTTAAGCGTGTTCCAGAAGTACTCACTTACTATCAGCGTAAGTTTCAATATATTCACGTTGATGAGTATCAAGATACAAACCATGCGCAGTATATGCTTGTTCGATTGCTAGCGGCGCGCTTTGAAAATGTGTGCGTAGTCGGTGATTCAGATCAGTCTATCTATCGCTGGCGCGGCGCGGATATTACCAACATTCTTTCTTTTGAAAAGGACTATCCAAAGGCATCGGTTATTTTATTAGAGCAAAACTATCGTTCAACAAAAAATATTTTAGCAGCAGCGAACGAAGTTATTGCCAACAACATGAACCGAAAAGCGAAAAATTTATGGACAGAAAACGTAGATGGCCAAAAGCTTTATCGCTATCAGGCAATGAGCGAGCATGATGAGGCTCAATTTGTAGCGCGTAAAATTAAAGAAGCCGTAGATGCTGGTAAACGCAAATATAGCGATTTTGCCATTCTATATCGCACGAACGCTCAGTCGCGTGTGATGGAGGAAGTATTATTAAAATCGAATATTAACTATACAATCGTCGGTGGGATTAAGTTCTACGACCGTAAAGAGATTAAAGATATTTTGGCGTACTTACGCTTAATTGCAAACCAAGATGATGATATTAGCTTAACGCGCATTGTGAACGTACCAAAGAGAGGCGTAGGAGCAACGTCTGTTGATAAAGTAGCAAACTATGCACTAACCCATGATATTTCAATCTTTAAAGCACTTGATGAAGTAGAGCTAATTGGGGTAACCGGCAAAGCAACGAATACGCTTCGAGATTTCCAAGCAATGATTGATAACTTAGCTCAAATGCAAGACTATATGTCTGTAACAGAGCTTGTGGAAGAAGTACTTGAGCGAACGGGCTATCGAGAGTCACTCAAAACGGAAAAAACAATAGAAGCTCAAAGTCGCTTAGAGAACATTGATGAGTTTTTATCTGTTACGAAAACCTTTGAAGAAGCAAGCGAAGATAAAAGCTTAGTCGCGTTCTTAACGGACTTGGCGCTTGTGGCTGATATCGACCAGCTTGATGAAGAGGAAGATGAGAACGAACAAGTTATCTTAATGACTCTTCACTCTGCAAAAGGACTTGAATTCCCGGTTGTGTTCTTAATTGGTATGGAAGAAGGCGTATTCCCACACAGCCGCTCACTCTTTGAAGATATGGAAATGGAAGAAGAGCGTCGCTTAGCATACGTTGGAATTACGCGTGCGGAACAAGAACTTTACTTATTAAACGCACAAATGCGCACACTATTCGGTAAGACAAACGTTAACCCGGCATCACGCTTTATTAGCGAAATTCCATCTGAGTTAATCGAGTCGCTGAATGAAGCGAAGAAATCACCGATGCAGCCAAGCGGAAGAAGCGCATCACCATATGCTGCTCGCAGACAAGCGGCCGTTGCAAAAACAACGCTCACGTCTACCGGTGGCGAATCAATTGGCTGGAGGGTTGGCGACAAAGCGGAGCATAAAAAATGGGGTATCGGTACAGTGGTTAGTGTTAAAGGAGAAGGAGACTCAAAAGAATTGGACATTGCGTTTCCAAGTCCAGTGGGAGTAAAGCGTCTGTTGGCTAAATTTGCACCTGTAACAAAAGTATAATGTGTGAAAAAGGAGTAAGGATATGGATCTTGAAACGAGCAAACAAAGAATTCAAGAGTTGCATGAGCTTTTAAATCGCTATAACTATGAGTATCATGTATTAGATCAGCCAACAGTTCCGGATGCGGAATACGACCGCTTAATGAACGAGCTGATTAAATTAGAAGAAGCATTTCCGGAGTTGAAAACGCAAGATTCTCCTACTCAGCGCGTTGGCGGCCAGGTGCTTGATGCCTTTCAAAAGGTTGAGCACCGCACGCCGATGCTCAGCTTAGGCAATGCGTTTGATGAGCAGGATTTGCGTGATTTTGATCGTCGTATTCGCCAAGTCGTAGGAGATGATTTCTCCTATGTATGCGAGTTGAAAATCGATGGCTTAGCAGTCTCTTTACTTTACGAGGATGGCTACCTAGTACGTGGAGCTACGCGTGGAGATGGGACAATTGGTGAAGACATCACCGAGAATCTGAAAACAATTCGTTCAATTCCTCTTCGTGTAAAAGACCCGGTGACAATGGAAGTGCGCGGAGAAGCATTCATGCCGAGAAAGTCATTTGAAAAATTAAATGAAGCTAAGATTCAAAATGAAGAGCTTCCGTTTGCAAACCCTCGTAATGCCGCTGCTGGTTCACTGCGTCAGTTAGATCCTAAAATTGCAGCAAAGCGAAATCTTGATATTTTTGTGTATGCAATGACGGATGCGGGTGAGCAGGAAGTAGAAGCTCATAGTGAAAGCTTAGACCTTTTAGACCATCTTGGTTTTAAAACAAATAAAGAGCGTCAAAAATGTGCTACCATTGAAGAAGTTCTTGCTTACATTGAAAACTGGCAGGAAAAACGCCCATCTCTTGCTTATGATATCGATGGGATTGTTATTAAAGTCGATTCGTTTGAGCAACAGAGTAAGCTTGGTACAACGGCAAAAAGTCCGCGTTGGGCAATCGCTTATAAGTTTCCTGCAGAAGAAGTTGTAACAACTCTAAAAGATATCGAGCTCACGGTTGGACGTACAGGTGTTATTACGCCGACGGCCATTTTAGAACCTGTGCAGGTTGCCGGTACGACCGTGCAGCGCGCATCTTTACACAATGAAGACTTGATTCGTGAAAAAGACATTCGCATCGGCGACCAAGTAGTTATTAAGAAAGCGGGCGATATTATTCCGGAAGTTGTGAATGTAATTACCGAAAAACGAACGGGTGAGGAACAAGAGTTTACGATGCCAACTCACTGCCCGGAATGTGAGAGTGAACTTGTTCGCTTGGAAGGAGAAGTAGCGCTTCGCTGTATTAATCCAAGCTGTCCAGCTCAAATTCGTGAAGGGCTCATTCACTTTGTGTCTCGCAATGCAATGAATATTGATGGTCTTGGTGAGAAAGTGATTACTCAACTCTTTAAAGAAGAGTTAATCAAAGACGTAGCGGATCTTTACGAACTAACAAAAGAGCAGTTAATTGAGCTTGAGCGAATGGGTGAGAAATCAGCGGATAATCTGTTAAAAGCCATTGAAGCTTCTAAAGAGAATTCTCTTGAAAGGTTGCTATTTGGTCTAGGCATTCGTCACGTTGGTGCCAAAGCAGCAAAAACCCTAGCACAACAATTTGATACGATGGACAAGTTGCAAAAAGCAACGTATGATGAGTTAGTGACAATTAATGAGATCGGTGATAAGATGGCCGACGCAATCGTTACATACTTTTCACAAGAAGAAGTGCAAGAGCTGTTGAGCGAGCTTCAAGAAGACGGCGTTAACATGACGTATAAAGGCCCAAAACCAGTCAATGTAGAAGAGTCGGATTCTGTTTTTGCTGGTAAAACGATTGTTTTAACTGGTAAATTAGAAGAGTTAGGTAGAAGTGAAGCAAAGGCGGAGATTGAAGCTTTAGGCGGAAAAGTAACAGGTAGTGTAAGTAAGAAAACAGACCTTGTCATTGCGGGGGAAGACGCAGGTTCTAAACTTGCTAAAGCAAATGAGCTTGGCATTGAAGTGTGGGACGAAGCGAGGTTACTTATTGAATTAAACAAATAAGAGGTGTGTATAGTTGAAAAAGATATTTTTACTGTCTCTTATGGTCATGCTTATAACCTCAGCATGTACACCTAATTTTTCGAAAGAGGAAGAGATTGTTCAACAAACAGATGATAAAAATGAAAAAGCTGTTATCCCAAAATACAGCATTTCAGATGAGTATTACCGGACAATTCTTCCTTATAAACCGGGAGTAGCGAGAGGCCTTGTAGCAGCGAATATGAATAATCGCCTTGATATTCAAGAGTTTGAAACAGGATTAATGCGTCTAGCGCAAGATGATTTTTCACCTGACAAATATGTGTTCCAAGAAGGGCAATATCTAGACAAAGAGACGATTCGTTCATGGTTAAGCCGTAAGAAAACAGACGCGCAGTTTAAAGAACTAAAGGATAAGACAGAGGAAAATGATCGTGATTCATTAAAGAATGAAGGTCTCAATCCAGCCGATACGGGTGATGGAGACTTAAAAGCACGAAATGAAAGAAGCCCCATGTATTTGGCTCACATTACGGAGCAAAACTACTTAGTTCAAGACGGTGACGATAAAGTTGCGCTTGGCGGGGTAGTTATTGGTCTGGCAATGAACTCTGTCCACTACTATACGCAAGAAGATGGATACGCTCGTGAAGTTAAGCTGGATGATAAAGAAATTGAAGAGCGAGGCAAAGAGATAGCAAATACCATCGTGGATCGTATGCGTAAAAAGAAGGGACTAGAACAAGTGCCAATCACGGTGGCAATCTTTAAGCAAAATCCAAAATCTTCTTTAACACCTGGGAACTTCATTAGCGTTGGCCAAGCTGGCAAAGGACGTAACTCAGTGAACAGCTGGGATAAAGTTGATGAAAAGTATTACCTATTCCCGTCATCTGCTGCCGATAAAGACTATCGCGATGATGCAATGAAGTTTAATGAATTCAAAGCACAAATTGAAGATTACTTCCCGAACTTTACAAGTGTAGTAGGGAAAGGTCATTATATCGATGGTCAGATGCAGAGAATGTCCATTGAAATCCCAATTCAATTTTACGGAAAAGGTGAAATTGTTGGGTTTACTCAGTATGTTGCTGGATTAATGCTTGATCATTTCCCAGACTATATGGAAACAAGCATTTCCATTACGTCTGTAAACGGTCCGGAAGCACTGATTATCCGTAAGCCTGATCAAGAAACGCCAACCGTGCATATTTACGAAAACTAAGTTAAAAGAGGCTGGGACATAAG
>NZ_BCVD01000146.1 GCF_001591565.1 Priestia flexa NBRC 15715
CTTTTGTTTACATAAATTGTCATCCTTGTGCTGGTGTTCTTTATGTTACGATAAAGATAGCGTTTCTAGTCACCACACGTACTAAGAAAAGTGCAAAGGCTTAAGGGAAGGGTGAAGCTTATGAATCAAAAAGAATTAAAATTAATTAAACAAAAAATAGAAGATTATCGACGATTTATTTATGTATTGTTAGCTACAGGTACATTTTTATATATTGGTGTATTAATTGGGCAAGGTGAAAAAACGTTTGTTCAATTAATGTTCATGTCCGGAGTAGATGTTGTTTTATTATTAGTAGCATTTTACTTTGCTTATCGAGCTAAAAAGTTAAAGAAGAAAATAAAAGATGAGCTATCATCATAACGGTGTATAAAGAAAAGTGGAAGAGAATTAATTGTTCTTTCCATTTTACTTTTTTTCTTTTTCAGCGCGATAAAACTCGTGAAACATTTTCATTAATGCGCGTTTTTCGATGCGGGAAACGTAGCTTCTAGATATATTGAGTTCCTTAGCTATTTCACGCTGTGTTTTTTCTTTCTGTAAATCAAGCCCGAATCGTCCAACAATTACCTCTTTCTCACGCTCATCAAGAATATCAATGTACTCTTTGATTTTTTCTAATTCCATATTTAGCTGAATCATATCAATAACATCATCTGATTCAGATTTTAAAATGTCAATAAGGCTAATTTCATTTCCTTCTTTGTCTTGGCCGATTGGATCGTGCAACGACACGTCCTTCTTTGTTTTCTTTAAAGCGCGTAGGTGCATTAAAATCTCATTCTCAATACATCTTGCCGCGTACGTTGCGAGCTTTGTACCTTTTCCTTGAGAATAGCTTTCAATCGCTTTGATTAAACCAATCGTTCCAATTGAGATAAGATCTTCAGCGTCTTCCCCCGTGTTTTCAAATTTTTTCACGATGTGTGCTACGAGTCGAAGGTTATGTTCAATTAATAAGTTTCTCGCTTCTTGGTCTCCTTGAGCCATTAAAGTTAAATAGCGTTTTTCTTCTGCAGCTGATAGCGGCTGGGGAAAAGCGTTATTTTTAACATACGACACAAGAAATATTAACTCTTTAAAAAAGTATCCGAGCGCTGTAATAATAGCTGACATTTTCACACCTCCAGTTAGTGTAAGCGATAAAGCCGTGACATTAAATTATATGTTAGGCGGGCTTACTATGTGCCTGTACGGTTAAAAATAACGGCAAGACAAGCGAGTTTCATAGAATTCTTTTTGAGAAGTACAGACACAATGGCCACCTGCCCATACATAAGCTATCTTTTTGAATAAATTATGAGTAATACGTATGTGAGGAGTGACAACTATGTCATATGGATATGGCGGATATGGATGTTATCCAAGCTATCCATGTTATCCATCTTGTGGCGGTGGAGGATATGGATGGGGAATAGGGTTACTGGTTGTTTTATTTGTACTACTACTTATTTTCGGCGGTTTTTACTGGTTTGGATGCTATTGGGATTAACAAAAACCTCATGCGAGCATGAGGTTTTTGTTATACTTTCTTTAGTTTAAATGTGCTCACCATTAGGAAAGATAAAATAATGGTTAAAAACATAAAAACGTAGGATGGTAAGTACGGTACAGATAAGTAGCTTAAGGTTAATAAACATCCCGCAGCTGTAATGGGCAATCCTGTAAAGTAACCGTTGTTCTCTGTAATATTAAAGCGTGCTAATCTTAGAGCACCGCATGCAATATATACAATGGCGAATACAGCCCCTGAAGCTCCGTAGCTAAATAGAATGCTTTGATATAGTAGTAGAGCAGGGGCAATACCAAATGATATAATATCGCACATGGAATCTAGCTGCTTGCCAAGTTCTGATTCAATATTTAACTTCCGGGCAACCATCCCATCAAAGCGATCAGCTAGCGCTGCAAGAAAAATAAGCAGTAGGCTGAGCTTTAACTCATCACGTAGAATGAATAAAATGGCAAAGCTACCAAGGCTTAAATTTAGTAATGTTAAAGCATTTGCTGATTGGGATTTTATCTTTTTAATTGTATGATCAAGATAATCTAATAAAAACAAGTTCCTCACTCCTTTTAGAGGATGACCTCATACAGCATAATGATAGAAAAGGTCGTAATTTCATTTTAGACGTAAACGAGAGGCTAGTAAAGAACTATTCAACTTTGGCATCTTAAAATTACAGGAACGTATGTAAAGCTTTTTAACGCTATCTAAGCAAAAAATAGAACCTATTTAAGGAAGAGGGAAGCTTGTCAAGTAGGAACGGTACCAGACAAGCTTTACTGCTCTTAAATAGGCTCTTCTATTAGTTAAGATGGAATTTGAATTGTTATTTTTAATGACCGACGTTGAATTTCTTTTTCAATCAGCTGAATGAACTCCGGGCTTAATTGCAACTGTGTAGCTTTATAATATGATTCGATAAGCAGTTCATCTGATAATTTTCGCATGATAATGCCGCCACCTCCTATAAAAAAGATAGGTGCTTTAATTCTAAGAAGTATCTCGTGTCCCAATAGAATTCTTATTCATAATGTATCATGAATTGAAATATAGAACAATCGTTCTGTTATCCACAACTATAAGTGGATAAGCTGTGAGTATTTTGTTTATAATTACCAATAATGCATAATCTATTGAAAGGTATTCTGTGAATAAAATTATCCACAGAATACCAGTTAGCATAATTTGTCGAAAAGTTTCTTGAGAAAATATCGAAGATTTTAAGGTTTTTTCATTTGTTTTTAATCATTTTATTCTTTTTTTGGTGAAATTAAGATATGATTATAGTTTGACTGCAGAAATTTCAACAAAAGCAACAGCTGATGAAAAAAGTAGTATTTAAATATAAATAACTGGTGGAAAAATGAATATCCCCCGTTATAATGATAGGCAGAAATCGTTCTTAGAACGTTATTAATATAGTTGAGGTGCATAATACGTGTTAAAACTTTTTTTACCAAACCAACATGTGAAAAGTGTATTGCAAATTAAGCCTGAGGAGTTAATCGAGCGAGGAGTAAAGGGGATTATCACAGATTTAGATAATACGCTAGTTGAGTGGGACAGACCTGACGCAACTCCTGAGCTTATCGAATGGTTTAAGTTAATGCAAGAACATGGTATTAAGATTACTATTGTATCGAATAATGTGGAAAAGAGAGTTAAGCTCTTTTCAAATCCTGTAGGGTTACCATTTGTTCATCAAGCAAGAAAGCCGATGAGAAAAGCATTTAGACGAGCACTGCGTGATATGGATCTACAAAAGGATGAAGTAGTTGTCATCGGAGACCAGCTTTTAACAGACGTGCTAGGCGGAAATCGCTTAGGTGTATACACCATTTTAGTTGTGCCCGTTGCGCAAACGGATGGATTTATTACAAAATTCAATCGTAAAATGGAGCGACGTATTTTAGCTTGGATGAAAAGAAAAGGTATGATTAACTGGGAGGAATAAAAGTGAGTGAAGAAAAGCTACAGTGCATGGGTTGTGGGGTAGAAATTCAAACAGAGCGTCCAAATGATATTGGTTATGCCCCTAAGTCTGCACTTGAAAAAGAGTTTATTATTTGTCAAAGATGTTTTCGTTTAAAGCACTACAATGAAATTCAAGACGTATCGCTAACAGATGACGACTTCTTGAAAATCCTAAATGGAATTGGCCAAACGGATGGTTTAGTCGTAAAGGTTGTAGATATCTTTGATTTTAACGGTAGTTGGCTCCCTGGTCTACATCGCTTTGCAGGCGGAAATAACGTCATTCTTGTTGGAAATAAAGCGGATTTACTTCCTAAATCTGTGAAGAAAAATAAATTGATTCACTGGATGAAGAAATCTGCAAAAGATCTTGGGTTAAAGCCTGTAGATGTCTTTTTAATGAGTGCGCATAAAGGACAAGGCATTAAGGAAGTTGCTGAAGCTATTGAGCACTACCGATTTGGAAAAGATGTTTATGTTGTTGGCTGTACAAATGTTGGGAAATCAACGTTTATCAACGCAATTATTAAAGAATTCACAGGTGAAAAAGATGTGATTACAACATCTCAATATCCTGGCACAACGCTTGATATGATTGATGTACCGCTTGATAATGGCGCATCGTTATATGATACACCTGGTATTATCAATCATCATCAAATGGCACATTACGTAGATAAGCGCGATTTGAAGCTTATTTCTCCAAAGAAAGAGATTAAGCCTAAAATTTATCAGCTAAATGAAGGACAGACGCTGTTCTTTGGAGGATTGGCACGATTAGATTATGTAAGTGGCGGTCGTAAATCATTGACGTGCTATGTATCAAACGAGTTACTTATTCATCGTACAAAGCTCGAAAAAGCAGATGCGCTGTATGAAAATCAGTTGGGAGAGTTGCTTCAACCTCCAAGACCAGAGCAGCTAAGTGAGTTTCCTGAGCTTGTTGCCCACGAATTTACAATCAAGCATGACAAGACGGACATTGTGTTCTCTGGGCTTGGTTGGGTGACGGTAAACGAACCTGGTACAAAAGTAGTTGCATACGCACCAAAAGGTGTTGGGGTATTTGTACGTGAATCACTAATTTAAATATAAAGAAGAGGGGAAATAGGTTGAAGCAGTTATATGGACTAATAGGTTATCCAGTAGGGCATTCACTTTCACCGCTTATGCATAATGATGCGTTTGAAAATTTAGGAATAGACGCTCATTATGAGGCGATTCAAATTGAGCCAGACTCCTTTAAGGTTGAAGTTGAAAAGCTAAAAAAGCAGCAGATTAAAGGGTTTAACGTGACGATTCCGTATAAAGTTGATATCATGGACCTTTTAGATGAGGTGGACCCTTTAGCTAGAGCAATTGGCGCCGTTAATACAGTTGTGAATCAAAATGGACGCTATGTTGGATATAATACAGACGGTGATGGATATGTGGCATCTCTACTGCAGCATGTAGGGGGCACATTAAAAGATAAAGCTGTTGCAATTATTGGTGCGGGAGGAGCGGCTAAAGCAATTTTTTACACGCTAGCATCTCATAAAGATAGCCCTTCCTCTTTCTATATATGTAACCGAACGGTTGAAAAAGCACAGAGGCTAATTGATCAGTTGCCATTTCAAGCTAATGCGTCAGCCATCACATTAGACGAAGCAGAAAAAAAAGTAGACACATTTGATGTCATTATTAACACAACATCTGTGGGAATGCATCCTCATGTGGAGGATGCGCCAATCGACATTCAACATATTCGCCCAGAAACAATTGTTAGTGATATTATTTACAATCCGTTAGAAACTAAGTTATTAAAAGAAGCAAAACAAAAGCAAGCATATTGTCATAATGGCGTAGGTATGTTTGTATTACAAGGCGCGCTTGCTTTTGAAAAGTGGACAGGTATCGTTCCTGACCAAAAAAAGATGGAACAAATTGTGTTAAAGAAACTTACTGAAAAGTAAAAGCATCATGGAGGTTTTTATGTTAAAAGGAAAACAAAAGCGATTTTTACGCTCAAAAGCACATCATTTATCACCAATCTTCCAAGTAGGTAAAGGTGGAGTGAATGAAAATATGATTCAACAAATTTCAGATGCACTTGAAGCGAGAGAATTATTAAAAGTTAGCATTTTACAAAACTGTGAAGAAGATCGTAATACGGTAGCAGAGCAGTTGGCTAAAGGTGCTAGAGCTCAAGTTGTACAAGTAATTGGTAACACTATCATTCTTTATAAAGAGTCACGCGAAAATAAACAAATCGTATTACCTCGATAAGAAAAGGATACCACCCTATCATACGCGTATGATAGGGTATATGTACATGTTGAGAGAAGCTTAATATGATAAAAGGAGCTATGATTTTTTGAAACGTATTGGTATTTTTGGTGGAACGTTTAACCCTCCCCATATCGGACATTTAATTATGGCAAATGAAGTATTGTTTTCATTAAAGTTAGATGAAATTTGGTTTATGCCTTCGCATATTCCGCCTCATAAAACCTTGAAACAAGAAATAGATCCCAATCATCGCTTGAATATGCTTAGTTTAGCGACTGACGGTTATTCTAAATTCCGCGTTCAGTCGATTGAATTCGAACGTAACGATATATCATATACATTTGATACGATGTGCATCTTAAAAGAAACATATCCAGATAATCAGTTTTATTTTATCATCGGGGCAGACATGGTAGAATATTTACCAAAATGGTATAACATTGAGGAGCTACAAAAGCTTGTGACATTCGTAGGGGTGAAGAGGCCTGGATATGAAATGAAATCTCCATATTCAATACTGGAAGTAGAAGCACCTCAAATGGATATCTCTTCATCATTTATACGAGAACGTATTAAAGTGCAAGGTCCCATTGACTTTTATGTGCCTTTATCAGTAAAACACTATATTGAGGAGAATCAGCTATATGAATCAGAGTGAAGCGTTAGCTGTTGTGAGAGAGCAGTTAACAGAACGAAGATATATTCATACGTTGGGAGTCATGGAAACAGCCGTAAAATTAGCCGAGCGATATGATGTGGATATAAAAAAAGCCGAATTAGCTGCAATCTTTCATGATTACGCAAAATTTCGACCAAAAGAAGAAATGAAAGCGATTATTATAAATGAAAGCATGTCTGTTCACCTTCTTGAGGCCAATACAGAGCTCTGGCATGCTCCAGTTGGTGCATTCTTAGTTGAAAAAGAAGTGGGGCTAACGGATGAGGACATATTAAATGCTATTCGCTATCACACATCGGGGAGACCAGGGATGTCGTCTTTAGAGAAAGTGATTTATGTGGCCGATTATATTGAGCCAGGTCGCAAGTTTCCTGGAGTTGAAGAAGTAAGAGAGCTTGCAGAGCAAGACTTAGATAAAGCGCTACTTCAAGCATTAAAAAATACGATTAGCTTTTTGATTAGCAAAAATCAAAGAGTTTTCCCAGATACGCTGTATACTTATAACGAATTAGTTCTAGGAGGAAACATAAATGAATGAACGCGATTTATTATCACTTGTGGTAAAAGCAGCAGACGATAAAAAAGCAGTGGATTTAGTTGCATTGAATATGCAAGGGATTTCACTCGTAGCAGATTACTTTGTCATTTGTCATGGTAATTCTGATAAGCAGGTTCAGGCTATTGCAAGAGAAGTGAAAGAGCAAGCGCATGAACATGAAATTACGGTAAAGCGTATGGAAGGGTACGATGAAGCACGTTGGGTACTTGTGGATTTAGGTGATGTTGTTGTTCATATTTTCCACAAAGACGATCGTGGCTACTATAATTTAGAGCGCTTGTGGGGAGACGCGCCTTCTGTTGACTTACAAGAAGAATTACAATCATGAGCAGCTATAAGCAATTCGCCTACGTGTACGACCATCTTATGACGGACATTCCATATGACCAATGGATTCAGTTTGTATCCCGTAAAGTTAAGCCGGGTGAAAAGCTGTCTATTCTTGATGTAGGGTGCGGAACTGGTGAGATGTCAATTCGTTTAGCCAAACAAGGCTATGAGGTAACTGGAATTGACCTATCGGATGATATGTTGGTGATTGCGCAAGAGAAAGCGCAAAACGAAGGTATCGCGTTAAAGCTATATGAACAAGATATGTCAAAACTTGAGCTGATGCAGGAGTTTGATTGTATCGTTATCTTTTGTGATTCACTTAATTATCTACAAACTGATGAACAAGTTAAAGAAACGTTTATGCGTGTCTATGAACATTTAGCTCCAGGTGGCTTTTTGTTATTTGATGTTCATTCAACGCATAAACTTAAGAATATTTTTGGGGATAATTCATTTTCATATGTAGATGATGATGTATCTTATATTTGGAACTGTGAGTATAATGAGGCTAATCAAAGCGTTCAGCATGATATGACATTTTTTGTGTATGACGAAGAAATTGAAGCGTACGACCGATTTGATGAGGTTCATATTCAGCGAACGTTATCAGAGTCTACTTATAAAGAGTGGTTAACAGAAGCTGGGTTTTCAGCTGTTGAAGTGAGCGCTGATTTTAAAGACGAGCTTCCTCATCAAAATAGTGAAAGAATATTCTTCTCTGCAAAA
>NZ_BCVD01000147.1 GCF_001591565.1 Priestia flexa NBRC 15715
TTTTTGTTTAAAGGAAAATAACCACTAATGCACCGACAATGAAGCAGTAAATGGCAAAGTATTTTAAGTTTCCTCGCGCCATAATGCCCATAAACCACTTTAATGAGAAGTAAGAAGCGATTAATGAGGCAAAGAAAGCTACTGTATAGGGTAGTAATAGCTCAGAAACGTTTGGATCATTTAAGATGTCGCTAATTCCTAATACTGTTACACCTAAGCTCACGGGAATGTAAAGTAAAAATGAGAAACGAAGAGCCGTTTCTTGCTTTGTTCCGCGTAGCATAGCAGCAACAATTGTTGCCCCTGAGCGACTAATTCCAGGGATAAGCGCTACGGCCTGTGCTAATCCAATAATGATAGCGTCTTTTACAGAAAGCGCTGCGTCATTTTTTCGCCCGCGAAGGTTACGAATAATCCAAAGGGCAATACCTGTAGCAATTAAAGCAAAACCAAGCACTTTTAATGATTTTAGATTGGCTTCAATTACATCGCCAAACAGTACACCGATAACGCCTGCTGGAATTGTTCCTATAATTAAATAGATAATAAATTGAAAATCTGATTTCGAATTTGGATCTTTTGTTTTTAAGAACTTAAGGCCATTTACAATAAGTCGAATAATATCTTCACGATAAATAATGAGTACCGCAATGAGAGAAGCTGTATTGACTAAAATTTCAAAACTGAGGCCTTCAATATTTAAACCGAATAAATGTTGAGCTAGTACAATATGTCCGCTAGACGAGACAGGAATTGGCTCTGTAATCCCTTGGAAAAGGCCTAAAAATAAATATTTCAAAAGCAAATAAAATTGTTCCATGCATAAATCCTTTCTACATTTTTAATAGTTAATTTAGATACTTGTTAAAGGTACATATCCCAGTATAAAAAAACTTTGCGCCACTGTGAAGTGAAAAGGGGAATTCCTTTAAATGTAAACGCTTTTTCTAATGTTTTCCTAGTTCATATCCTGATTATGAAATGAAAAACAGGGGGCATAGTATAAGAGAAGAGCTGGATTTTATTAATGAAGGAGGAAGGGAAATGGGACAAAATCGTCATTTTACAGCAGGTCAAAAAGCGCCAAATAATGGTGTTTATATAGAAATTGGTGAAACTGGAAGCAACGTGAATCATCCGAAAAAAGTGAAGTTAAAAGCAGGAGATCGCTTTCCAGAAACGTCTAATGATGATCGTCATTGGACATATATTAGAAAGCCATAATACACAAGTAAAGCCATCTTCTGCAGATGGCTTTACTTGCGTGGGAAAACCATTTTATAATATGAAATAAAGGTCAAAAATAGTCAAAAACGGAGGGGTTTCAATGGATGTAAATAAAATGACGCAAAAGCTTCAGGAAGGAGTTATGAACGCACAATCTGAGGCCATCAAGCGAGGTCATCAAGAAATTGATAGTCTACACTTGCTTTACTCATTGATTCATCAGCCAGATGGAATTGCAGTTCGTATTTTAGAGCACTTACATATTGAAACAGAGAAGTTTGTAAAAAGTGTAGAAGCGGAGCTAGCGAAAAAGCCGTCTGTAACAGGTTCAGGTGTTGAAGCTGGCAAAATATATATTACGTCTGCTCTACAGCAACTGCTCGTTAAAGCTCAAGAAGAGGCAGACGGTTTAAAAGACGAGTACATGGCGGTGGAGCATTTATTTTTAGCCGCTGCTAATGAGGCCTCTACAACTAGCTTGGGAAGGTTATTTAGCCAGTACGGAATCACGAAGCAAAAACTAATGGAAGTTCTGCAAAAAATTCGTGGCAACCAGCGCATTACGAGCCAAACACCAGAAGGCACATATGAAGTTTTAAGCAAGTATGGTCGTGATTTGGTAGCAGAAGTACGAGAAGGCAAAGTAGATCCTGTTATTGGACGAGATCAAGAAATTCGTCGCGTGATTCGAATCCTGTCTCGTAAAACGAAGAATAATCCAGTATTAATCGGAGAGCCAGGCGTTGGGAAGACGGCGATTGTAGAAGGACTTGCACAGCGTATTGTGCGAAGAGATGTGCCGGAAGGATTAAAGGATAAAATGGTGTTTGCTCTAGATATGGGAGCCTTAGTAGCAGGAGCGAAGTTTCGCGGTGAATTTGAAGAGCGTTTAAAAGCGGTGTTACAAGAAGTCAAAAAAAGCAATGGCCAAATTTTATTATTTATTGATGAGCTTCATACCATTGTAGGAGCTGGCCGTACAGATGGAGCCATGGATGCTGGAAATTTACTCAAGCCAATGCTTGCTCGCGGTGAACTTCACTGCATTGGAGCAACAACCCTGGATGAATACCGTCAATATATTGAAAAAGACCCTGCGTTAGAGCGCCGCTTTCAGCAAGTGTTAGTTGAAGAGCCAACGGTAGAAGATACGATTTCTATTCTTCGAGGGTTAAAAGAACGATTTGAAATTCATCACGGTGTAAACATCCATGACCGGGCTCTTGTTTCAGCTGCTGTTATGTCAGATCGCTACATATCTGACCGTTTTTTGCCCGATAAAGCAATTGATCTGATTGACGAAGCGTGTGCAACCATTCGAACAGAAATTGATTCTATGCCAGCAGAATTAGATGAGGTAACAAGAAGAGTCATGCAGCTGCAGATTGAAGAGGCTGCATTAAGTAAAGAAACGGACTTTGCTAGTACACAGCGTCTAACCGCTATTCGGGAAGAAGTAGCGAACTTAACTGAAAAAGCAGACGTGATGAAGCTTCAATGGGAGAAGGAGAAGCAGTCCATTCAAGCTGTCCAAGACGTCAGGGAAAAGCTAGAAAAAGCAAAGCGAGATCTAGAAGAAGCAGAAGGGCGTTATGACCTAAATAAAGCAGCAGAGCTTCGTCATGGACATATTCCAGCCTATGAGAAAGAATTAAAACAGCTTGAGGCCGAAGCTGCAAAAAAACAAGAGTCTCGTTTGCTGCGTGAAGAAGTTACGGAAGAAGAAATTGCAGAAATTGTGGGACGATGGACAGGCATTTCAGTGTCAAAGCTCGTAGAAGGAGAGCGAGAAAAGCTGTTAAAAATGGAATCTATTTTAAAAGCGCGCGTAATTGGGCAGGATGAGGCAGTGTCGCTTGTAACTGATGCGGTGATTCGAGCACGAGCAGGCATTCAAGATCCAAATCGCCCAATCGGTTCGTTTATCTTTCTGGGCCCAACTGGAGTTGGAAAGACAGAATTAGCTAAAACGTTAGCTGAAACGTTGTTTGACAGCGAAGATCATATTATTCGTATTGATATGTCTGAGTACATGGAAAAGCATGCAGTTTCACGCTTGATTGGTGCTCCTCCAGGATATGTTGGCTATGAAGAAGGAGGACAGTTAACGGAAGCTGTTCGTAGAAAACCATACTCCGTGGTCTTGCTGGATGAAATTGAAAAAGCACATCCAGAGGTGTTTAACGTGCTCCTTCAAATGTTGGATGATGGAAGGATAACAGATTCAAAAGGAAAGACCGTTGATTTTAAAAATACGATTATTATTATGACATCGAATATTGGTTCACAAACACTGTTAGAAGGTTTAACAGAAGATGGAAACATTGAGGAGTCAAGTCGAGAACAAGTACTTCAGCAGCTTCGCCAGCATTTTCGACCTGAGTTTTTAAATCGTGTGGATGACACGATTTTATTTAAGCCACTATCAGTGAGTGAAGTAAAATCAATTATTGAAAAGCTTCTTAAGCAGCTTGAAAGCCGTTTGCAAGAAAGACATATTACGCTGACACTAACTGAAGAAGCAAAAAACTACATTGCGAAAGCAGGGTTTGATCCTGTTTATGGTGCGCGCCCGCTTAAACGATTTATTCAAAAGTATGTTGAAACTAAAATTGCTAGGGAATTAATTGCTGGCCATATCACAAATCATAGCGATGTAGTTATTGATAATAGAGGTGAAGAGTTCATTATTGAACAATAAATAAAAGACCATTTAGTGATTGCTAAATGGTCTTTTTGTGCTTTTAAAAAACGAAGTGTATTCTCGTAAGCATTGGAGCTATAGAATCGATCTTTTTAATGAGCAAAAAACTACCTTTGTGAGAATGGATTTTTACTATTGACTATAATTGTAAGCGCTTATAGAATGAGTATAAATTATTGAATTCGCTTTCTTAGCAAAGCACTATTTGGGATCCTAAAAGAAACAACGGACAGTAAATAATTATGCGTATACTTGTTTGGTTTCAAAAGAACTTATACAGATAAAGGAGGAAAGCAATAGTAAACTAGAGAAAGGTGATGCTAACGAAATAAGCGATATTAAGGGATAACAAGCTAATAGCAGAGCACCTAACGAAAGAGTCAACAACGCGCTTTTTTTCATTTCTATAAAGAGGTGAAGAGAAAGCCAGACTAAAATGAAATAAAATGGAATCATACATACGAGCGTAAATAAACGATAGCTATGTAACACCTGCTCGTTTATAAATGAAAAAATTCCGTTGAAAATTACGACCATATATAATATGAAAAAAAATAAGTCGTTAATTTGCACGAAAAGAAGACAAGCTCTTACTTTCATTACTTTGTTTAGCGCTTGTTGAATCAATAGCGTATAAAAAAAAGTAAGCAGCAGTATAAATAGATTCATTAAAGAGGTATAGAAATCATCGAACTGTCTGACAAAAAACAGTATGATGATATGAAAACAGCTAATTGTAAGCGTTACGAAAGTAGATGTTTGCTTCAAAAATATCTCTCCTTCATCAAAATGCACACGACAGAAAATAGAAAAGGGTGTTCATCAATGAATATAGTCACTGTGGGATCATTTATATTCTTTACCGTTTTAGTAGCATATATTTCATATCGCTTTACTCGCGATGAAAATCTTGAAACATCAGAAGGATATTTTTTAGGGGGAAGAAGCTTAACTGGTTGGGTTATTGCTGGGTCTCTGTTATTGACGAACTTATCAACAGAGCAGCTTGTAGGCTTAAATGCGGATGGTTATTCGTTTAATATGTCCGCAATGGGCTGGGAAGTAGGTTCTTCAATCGCTCTTGTATTGGTTGCGTTATTTTTACTTCCACGCTATTTAAAAGGTGGAATTACAACAATTCCAGACTTTCTAGAATCTCGATTTGATTCAGGCACTAAACAGATTGTTACCATTTTATTTTTATTTGGCTATGTACTAAATTTATTACCTCCTATTTTATATTCAGGAGCCACTGCACTAAGCAGCATCTTTAATGTTCAAGGCATGTTTGGAGTTAGTTCAACGACCGCGCTGTGGATTACAGTATGGGGAATTGGAATTATTGGATCAATTTACGCAATATTCGGAGGATTGAAAGCGGTTGCTGTATCAGACACGGTAAATGGCATTGGTTTATTGATTGGAGGATTAATGATTCCATTTTTAGGGCTGATGGCTTTAGGTGATGGTTCACCAGTTGATGGATTCAATAAAATTATGGAAAATACCCCCGAGAAGCTAAATTCAATCGGTGGAGAGAAAGATCCCGTGCCGTTCAGCACGATGTTTACGGGAATGCTACTTGTAAACTTGTTTTATTGGGGAACAGCACAGCATATTATGCAGCGTGCATTAGCTGCCAAAAATCTTAAAGAAGGGCAAAAAGGGTTAATTATTGCAGCATTTTTAAAGCTATTAGGACCGGCATTTTTAATTATCCCTGGTATTATTGCATTTAATATTTTTGGACCAGGACTTCCACCGATGGAAGCGTATCCAAAGTTGGTTAATCATGTATTGCCAACGCCACTTGTTGGTTTCTTTGCCGCTGTATTATTCGGAGCTATTTTATCATCGTTTAACTCAGCGTTAAACTCGAGCGTTACGCTTTTTGTTTTAAATATTTACAAGCCTTATTTTAAGCCAAAAGCTACGGATAAAGATCTTGTAAAAAATGGAAAAATGGTAGGCGTATTCTTAGCTATTTTTGCAATGTGCGTAGCGCCTTTAATTGCAAATGTACCAAACGGATTCTTTGCATATCTTCAGATGGTTAACGGTTTTTATAACGTTCCAATCTTTACGATTGTATTTATCGGCTATGTAACGAAAAAAG
The DNA here is from genome assembly GCF_001591565.1 of Priestia flexa NBRC 15715. GTDB lineage: Bacteria > Bacillota > Bacilli > Bacillales > Bacillaceae_H > Priestia > Priestia flexa. The sequence continues at coordinate 6,048 of NZ_BCVD01000147.1, forward strand.
TGCCTGCGGTTGCAGCAAAAGTGTCATTAGCTGTATTTATCTCAATCTATGCCGTAACGCAGCTAGTATGGGATACAGGCTTACACTATCTTCACATTTTAGCCATCTTATTCGTTTTATGTAGCGGATTAATGTTTATCATCGGAAAAATTGCTCCAAAGCAAGATCTATATGTGTTAGAAGATCAAAAAGCAGTAGATTTAACCCCTTGGAAGCTTCTGTATCCGATGGGAATTGCAGCGGTTCTTGCAATGTTAGTAGTTTACGCGCTCTTTTCACCAATTGGAATTGCTTCTTAAGACAAAAGAGGCTGGGATATAAATATTTCAGTCAACGAGATATCCGACCGATTGCTAACCTGCAATCGGTCGGATATTTTTTGTTCGTTCCGAAAACAAGTTGAAAAACTGGTGGAATGAAGCGTAAAAGACGACTTCTGCGGGAAAGAGAGAAAGAGCTGGGAACCCGCAGCGAAGCGAACAGGCTGGGATTCTTCCCCGCGGAAAGCAAGTGTCTGGAGCGCAATGTAACAAACTTGTCTCTAGAGAGTAGAGTATTTTACGGGTTGAATGAATATTTCTTATCTTGCATATTGTCGAACGAAGTACTATCCTTTAAGATAATAAGCACAAAGCGTAATTCGATTAGAGGTTAAGGAAAGGAATCGGTTGAATTTATGAAAGAACATGTTGAGCGCGTATATGATGAGGCATATGACTTTATTGATCAAGCACTTCAACAAATTAGAAGCGTTGAATGCACTGAAGAAGCAGATGATGAAATAAAAGAAAAAAGACAGCGTACGGAAATTGCTTTGCAAGCAGCACGCGACATTTTAGAAAATATGATTATTCCGGGTAAGAAACTTACTTTTATTTATGAAAACGGCTCTGTTGTTGTAGAAATACCGGAAAAATAAATGAAAATCCCTTTGTTGTCGAGAATCTTGGACAACAAAGGGATTTTTTTGCTTGTACGATTATTTTGGAAGAATAAAAAGCTCATCAATTGATGCGTTGCTCTTTCGATACTGTCCAGGCGTTATATTTGTGGTTTTACGAAACACCTTCGTAAGGTAATTAGCATTGGCATAGCCGACATTTTCTGCAATCTCTTCAATTGAGTATTTTGTTTGGTTCAAAAGTTCAGCTGCTTTTTGAACCCGCATCTTTGTTAAATATTGAATCGGAGTCAATCCCGTTGTTTGCTTAAATAAGCGGCTGAAGTGATAGCGAGATAAATTTGCTGATTCCGCCATTTCATCTGGGCCGATTTCTTCATGATAATGGTTTCTAGCAAATAAGATAGAGCTAATAATGCTCTCAGGCCAGTCTTCAGTAAAGGAGTCCATATTCTTTACATATTGATAAAGCTCCATTACAAAGCGATAGCACAGGCTTGATGCATAAAATGGATCTGTAATGTTTTTTTCACTTGCTCCCTTATAGATTTGAGCCAGAAGCTGTATCGGTGCTGATTCGGGGTGGAATCGAATGACTGACTGGAACTTTGTTTTGATGTAATCCCAGCATTTTTTCACTTCATCACCATACAACGTTAAAAAGATAAATTCCCAATTTTCACTCTCTTTAGGTAAATAATATCTATAGTCTCCCGGCGTGCTGACAATAAAGGCTTTACCTGCATCTACCTTATATTGAGTTCCGTCTACTTCAATCATTCCATATCCAGACACTGTATATTGAAAAATATATTTCCCTACCTCTTTTCGCTGTTTCCCGCTCCAATTATAAAGAGGAGAGTATACTTCATCCCATCCCACTGACCATAGCTGTGCAACATCACTGGTACGGGATTCGAAGAAACGATAAGCATAGGTAGCATATTCTTTTGTTTGAAATTGTGGTAGCAAATTTTCACCTTCTTTTTTTAAAAATGTTGTTATTTATACTTTAACGTAATCGTTTTCATTTCGCTATATATATTTCACTTTATTTATGAAAATATTAAAAAAGGAGACTGAGACA
>NZ_BCVD01000148.1 GCF_001591565.1 Priestia flexa NBRC 15715
AGGTTTATCATTGACTGAATTACTTATGTCTCAGTCTCTATTTTATATCTTCAGGCCTTAACTGAAAATGCGGATAATCTTTAAATCCTTCCCAGTCTCCTCCCCATTCAAAACCAAGCTCTTTACCAATTTCAGCTACTTCCATCCAATCCGACTTGCCGTTACCATTGCCGTCATACTCCATATCCCAGATAATATCACCATTATCTATTCGCAAAGCGAAATCGATAGCTAGACCATAATTATGATAAGACTCGCCACCTTTTGAATACGTAACAATCTGTCCTTCAGTCGTTCGGCCACGGGCATAAAGCTCGTCTTGTTCTTCAAATGATCGAAAGCCATCCGTAATGACAACATCTATTCCCTGTGCTTTTGTTTGTTCGATAAGCTGATCTCTTTTTTCAACTACAGCGGGATGAAGATCCGTTGCGTCTTTAAACTCATTTAAGCTGGGGCCAAAAGGTGAAATTGGCCAATTTTTTTGAACGAAAAAGATTAATCCATATACAATGATGCCAACTAATAGCAACTTTAGAATTGTTCCTACAGCATTCATGTTTTTATTCATGCTCCTTGCCTATACATGTAACGAATTAAGAATAAGCATAGTATACTCGGAGGTGAATGAAAAGAAATTCACTCTTGGAAATATGCTCCTCTCATCTTTTTTAAATCTTTTTGCCACTTTCACCATTTTTTCACTATTGCTGGTTACATTATCAAATGTGAACAACATACTTCTCATATGTTGTTCCTTTATCGGGGAACTTAACATAAAAAGGAGTGAGAAAAATGAACAAGAAGTGGCTTGGCTATGTGTTGGCCAGCAGTTTAACTCTCTGCGCAGTAGCAGCGGTAAACACACCTGTGTTTGCGGCAACAAAAGACAACGTAGGTGAAAGTACAATCGTCCAGCGAACAAATCACTATAAAGATGACGTTCAGCTAGATGCAGAAACACAAGAAAAAGTGGATGCAGTTATGAACGAGGCAAAAACAAAATTAGAAAAGCTCGGTGTGGAATTTCCCGAGAAGAAAGATCATCCTTTCCACAACTTAACACAGGAGCAAAAAGAGCAGTTCCACAGCATTATGGAACAAGTAAAAGATGGCTCTTTAACAAAAGAAGAAGCCTATACTAAGTTAAAAGAACAAGGTATTAACCTGCCTAAAAAAATGCATAAACACCCGTTTTCCAATTTAACGGAAGAGCAAAAAGAACAAGCGAAAAAGATTATGAATCAAATTAAAGAAGGTTCCATTACAAAAGAAGAAGGTATCGCAAAGCTTAAAGAAATGGGAATCACCTTACCAGAACGTAAAAGTCGTCTATTACAAGGATTAACAGATGAACAAAAAGTGGAAGCAAGAGCAATTTTACAAGAAACAAAAGAGAAAGTAGAAGATTTAGGTGGAAACTTCCATCATGAAAAGCATAAGCATTTTGTCCAATCGTAAAAAAACCAGAGGCTGAGTAGGCCTCTGGTTTTTTTACGTCATTAAGGACCCTACAATCTCTTGCGCTGAGCAGCTTTTCACTTTATTATGACCAACTCCAGCCCAAAGTGAAAGGTAATCTACCGCCCCTTGCTCAGCAGCTTTTTTCCGAAGTGGCTGCGTCATATAGTGAACGTGCGGATAGGCTGCTGGGGCTGAGTCAGTAAGTGAAATCAGAAACGCATTAGCCAAACCTCTAGCACGTCTGCCTGTAAAAGCTCGCGTGACGGCCGTCTCCTTATACGTTTTATTTAATAATGCTTTTTTATATGTAGGGTTTGCTCCACTTTCCTTACAGCAAAGAAATGCTGTTCCTACTTGAACGGCACTAGCCCCAGCAGTCAATACTATCTCTACATCATCTTTATCCATAATTCCACCGGCAGCAATAAGCGGCAAGCTAGACTGCTTTTTCACAAGATCAATCAGCTCTAAAACCCCATAGTCTTCCTCTTTCTCCTCTTGGTTGTCAAAGCTTCCTCGATGGCCACCCGCTTCAATTCCCTGCAAGCAGAGTGCATCCGCCCCTGCTTCAGCTGCCAGTTTAGCTTCTTTTGGTGTTGTTACCGTTACGATGACGAACGTCCCCTTCTCCTGCAACGCTAGAATGACATCTTTTGATGGACAGCCAAACGTAAAACTAACCAGTGGAACAGGGTGATTTGTTAAGAGAACGAGCTTATTCTGCCATTCATCGTCATGGTACCTTGGAACGCCTACTTCTGCCTGCAACGTAACAGCAATACGCTTTATATGCTGTTCATATTTTTTGAAGTCATAGTTTCTTTCTTCTTCTGGTACAAACAAATTCACGCCAAACACATCGGGTTTTTGCTTTTTCAGCTCTTCTATTTCTTCTTTTAGAGCAGATGTTGTTTTATACCCTCCTGCCAGAAAGCCCACTCCGCCAGCTTTGCAAACAGCAGCCGCTAGCTTAGGTGTAGATACTCCTCCTGCCATCGGTGCTTGAACTAATGGATATTTGCTGTTAAACATTAATCATTTCACCCTTTCTCTAACCTTACATTCTCCATGTTCTTTACTATCATCTAAATTTCCTGTTGATAAACCGAAAAAACCTATCCACTTAGGCGGATAGGTTTTTCAAACAACAAGTTAATTTATATATTTAAAAACTTTACGCAAACCGCGTACGGCACATCAACGATTGAATCTAAAAACGTTAACTTCCCTGTTTCTTCATTTCGTTCAAACAGCACTAAGTTTCCAGTCTCTTGATTAGATGCAATAATAAATTGCTCTGTTGGATCTAATACGAAATCGCGTGGCCAGTCTCCTTTTGTATCCGTCCACTCAACAAATATAAGTTTACGACCGTCTTCATTGACCGCAAACGTTGCAATCGTATTATGCCCACGGTTTCCAGCATAGACGAAGCGGCCATCTGATGAGATATGAATCGCACTTCCTTGGCTATTTTCAGTAAAATCCGCTGGTAGCGTTGCGATTGCTTGTAGTTGTGTAAAGCTCCCGTCTTGCGCGTTATACTCTAACACTAACACTTCGTTGCTTAACTCTGTCATCACATACGCGTACTTGCCGTTTGGATGGAAAGTTAAGTGTCTTGGTCCAGCGCCAGGTGCCGTGTTAAACGTTTGAGCTTTTGTTAACTTCCCTTCTTCTCCAACAGCATACGTGATAATTTCATCTGTGCCAAGATCCACTGCTACAGCGTACTTACCGTCTGGCGTAAAGTCTGAATAGTGAGCGTGTGGCTTTTCTTGACGATCTTTATTTGGACCTTTACCTTCATGTTGCATAACTGAAGTGGCTGGCCACACTTCGCCACTTTGAGGAGAAGTTACGTATGACTCAATACTTCCTCGATGATAATTGGCAGTTAATACTTGGTTATTGCTATCGTTAACCGTCACATAACATGGTGAAGGCCCTTCAAGCATTTGTTTATTCACAAACGTTAAATCGCCGTTTTCAGAATTGATTTTATAAGAAGCTACGCCTCCCTTATCTCCTTCTTTTACAACAGCATATAAGTATTCATTGCTCTTACTAATGTTCACATATGTAGGATTATCGATTTTAGCTACTGCTCGTACATCTCTTAATTCCTTTTTCTCTGCATCAAATGTAAATGTGTATATTCCTTCACTTGAACCTTTTGTATACGTTCCAACATAACCAGTAAACGTTTTTCCTCGAGTCATCGCTGCATACCCTCCTAAATTATTCATTCTATCTTTTAACTATACCATAACTATAGCTGAAGTCTCATTTTTACTCTCCCCTGAATGCCCTTTTTACAAACATGAAATCAAGCGGGTTTCTTGCTTTTTTAGTTTAGGGAGCGTTATCATAAACTTTGGATTAAACTTAGTTTGGATTTTTAAAAAATCCATTTTAGATATAGAGAATATACATTCAAAAGGAGGAGTTTACTTGATTTCATTAAAAAGTGAACGCGAAATTAACTTAATGCATGAAGCAGGTAAGTTATTGGCTCAATGTCATAAAGAGATTGAACAAATGATTAAGCCAGGTATTACGACGCATCAAATTGACCAATTTGTTGAAAAATTTTTAGAGAAACACGGTGCTACGCCAGAGCAAAAGGGTTATAAAGGGTACCAGTTCGCAACATGTGCATCATTGAACGACGAAATCTGCCACGGCTTCCCAACGAAGACACCTTTAAAAAGCGGAGATATTGTTACTATTGATATGGTGGTTAACTTAAACGGAGCTTTGGCTGATTCAGCATGGACTCATAAAGTTGGGGAAATCTCTGAGGAAGCAGAGCGCTTAATGGATGTAACGTACAACGCATTATACAAAGGCATAGAGCAAGCACAGGTTGGAAATCGAACAGGTGATATTGGCTATGCTATCCAATCTTACGTAGAAGGAGAAGGCTTTTCTGTCGTTCGTGACTTTACAGGACACGGCATTGGTAACACAATGCACGAAGAGCCAACCATTTTCCACTATGGCAAGCCTGGGAAAGGACCTCGTTTAAAAGAAGGTATGGTTATTACAATTGAACCGATGGTAAACGTAGGAACTTGGCATTCCAAAATGGACAAAAACGGATGGACAGCGCGTACAACAGATGGAAAACTATCTGCTCAGTACGAGCATACCATTGCAATTACGAAAGAGGGACCGGTTATTTTAACCGAACAATAAATTAAAAGACTGCCTGGTGCTCAGGCAGTCTTTTAATTTATTGGCAACGTCATCATAAACGTTGTTCCTTTTTCAGATGTTTCCACTAACTCAATATCTCCACCGTGATTTTGAAGAATCGTCTTCACGATGGTTAAACCTAATCCCGTGCCGTTTTCCTTCGATGTAGTAAACGGATAAAAAATACTTTTTTGAACCTCTTTTGGGATGCCAGTACCACTATCTTTTAGATAAATGCAGTATTGATTTCTCTTCACCATTCCGGTGATTTCCATCCTGCCAGCCCCACCCATAGCTTCTATGCTATTGCGCAACAGGTTATGAACCACTTGCTTTATTTGTTTATCATCAATCCAAACCATTGCTTTTTCCATCTCTACTTGAATCGTAAAGGCTTGATTATTAGCGGTAATAAACGAAATGATTTCTTCTAGTACATAATCAATTCTTTTTGCTTTCATAACGGGTGCTCTAGGCTTTGCAAGCATCAGCATTTCTTCTACGATGGAATTAATTCGTTCAAGCTCTTTAAGCAGTAGCTCAACCTGAAACGATTTACGCTCATCTACAGAAAGCCCATGGTTCATAAGTGATAAAAAACCATGAATAACTGCTAATGGATTACGAATTTCATGAGCTGCTCCTGCAGCTAGTTCTCCTACTAGCGCTAGTTTCTCTGTTTGATGCATGCGACATTCTAACTGTTCGGTATCAGTAATGTCGATGAAATGGAAGATACGGCCGACCACATTGTTTTCATCGTCTACTAGCTGTGATTGAGAAACCAGCAGGCAGCGTTCTTCTTGATTGAGCTGGTACGTTACTTTTTGATGCTTTTTTACTTTTTTCTCACGCAAAATACGCCAAAATGCTTCATTGTCGTTCCCTTCATGATGTAAAGCATGTTGAACATCGCTTAAGCTAATCATTAACATCTTTTTTACTGCTGCATTTAAGAAAAGATGATTATTGCAATGATCAACTGTAATAATACCAACAGGCAATGAGTTCAATATTTGCTCGCGGTATGTCTTCTCTGCCGTTATCTTATGGAAAGACTCAGAAAGATTTTGAGACATCTTATTTATTGATTTGCTCAGTCTAAGAAACTCGATTTGCTTCTCTTCTTCTAATCGTAAACCGTACTCACCATCGGCAATCCGATCGACTCGTGCAGTCATGCTTTCCACAGGTTTGGTAAGCATTCTGCTCATCCGGTAAGAGATAAGAATCGATAAGAATACAATGACAACCATTGAAATTAATAACCCAATTAGTGCGTTTCGAATAATAAGCGGTAAATCACCAGACAATTGACCTAAGGAATTTGATACGTCTTTCTTTTGATCCTGAATTTCTGCTTGTACCTTGTATAGCTGAGGCAAGTAAACCTCGTCAAGATAAGTAGCAGCTGCTTCTTGATCTTCGTAAGCGATTAATCCTGCGACATTATTATTTATTTGGAAGTCAAGTAGTTGGATTTGTTCTTTCAATTGCTGGAGCGATGCTGGAAAAGCTACCTGATCATTCTCCACTCTGCTTATTGCATGGTTTCTGTATTGTTTATATTCCGTTACTACACTCGTACAGCAATCATTTCTGTCTAAATTATTTGAAACAATGTATTGCTTAACATGCAGCTCTTCTTCCCAGTAAGAAAGCCAAACTAATTCTGGGATCTCTTCGTCTTTTAACTTTTGGCTAACAACACTCAAATCATCGATTGAATATACAAAAATAAACGACAGGCTGCTCAACAACAAGGCAATAACCAAGAGTGAACTTAGGATTTTACTCCGAAACGAAAGCTTACTTATCACATTCTTCATAATCATCTCTTTCTTTGTATACTTTCTATATTGCTAGCTTCCTGCTACTATTCTTCTATGCTATCCTCGATTGCGCTCTTCTCTTTTTCTGTGTACATAGGACCAAAAGGAGCAAGTCGATAAACACCATCATTCTCATCTAAAACCACCGTTCCTGATGGTAAACCGCTTTCGCTAAAATAGTCCTCCATAATGGAGCGATAAGACTGTGGTACATCATTGATAACGCTTGTCAGTACTTGACTCTCTCCCATATACGATTGATCATCAAGATAACCTATGACATAAATTCCTTTTTCTTTAGCTACACTAATAATATCTCGATTGTATGAATTTCCTTTAGTATAAATGACGTCGACTCCTTGGTCTACTAACTCATTCATCAACTCAACAGCTTTTTTACTATCATCTCGACTATTTACCACTCGGTAAAAGAATTCAATATTCTGATCCGCCGCCATTAGCCCATTTTCAAAGCCTTTATTCTTTTCACGAGCTTCAAATGCATCAATAAGACCTACTTTGTTACTACTTGTTTTAAAACTAGCTGCAACTCCTGCTTCATATTCAGTTTGATATTGATCAAACGTATAGACTGTTTGATTTGAATGCTCAGCGGTACCGTGTATCGTAACGAAGTGAACATCTGAATAGGAGGTTGCTAATTTATTAAAAAAAGGAGAGAACTCCCTTCCGTGACCAATAATGACTTCAGCTTTTTCTTCAACTGCAGCCTGAACAGCATTTTGAATTTTTTGTTTACTATCAAGCTGGCTGTAAACCTTTGCAATGACGGGGAATTCATTCTCAATTTCCACTTTCCCTTTATAGGCTAAACTTCCCCAACTTTGATCTACAATAACATCACTAGTTAAAATAGCGACATGTTTTTTTTCATCTGGTTCTGCCCCTTGATTATGTAAAATCCCTTGTGCTTTTAGCATAATAACAGCAAAAAGAATGAAAAAGAACAGCACCGCAATAAAGATAATTATTTTTGATTGTTTTGCTTGTTCCAATATAATTCTCCTTTTTCAACTTCTTCCTTTATTATACAAAAAACAAACCCTTAAAAACTACATTTTCAGTCATTTTTTTTCTTTTTTCGACATTTTTTGCGCATATCAGCACTTAAATACTCTTTTTAGTGGCTGAAACGTGCTTAATCACCTCTGAAAAGGGTGAGAATTAATCTTCGTCTTTTACATCCATGTCTTCTGGAATAGGCTCACTTAAATACTCTTCCATCTGCTTTTTATATTTTTCAAGCTGCTCAAAATGCGTATTAAATTGTTCTTTGTTTACTACGTATTGTTCACCGTCAAAAACAGTACGAATCTTTCCTTGCTGAATAAGACTTTCAATATATTGTTCAGGTAAGGATAAATACTCGGCTGCTTCTTTTAGTGTTAAGTACATTTTTATTCCTTCTTTCAATTCATAACTTACTTCTAGAATACCACGTTTAAAAGAAAAG
>NZ_BCVD01000149.1 GCF_001591565.1 Priestia flexa NBRC 15715
AAAAGAACAAATGCAGATATAGCTGCCAAAATCGAAGGAGTCATTCTAACAGTTATGCTCCATCTCATACGCCTAAATAGCCAAGTTAGCAATATTACAATTACACCTGGTATTAACGCAATAAGTAAGGGACCACCAATCATCATCATCTATCTACCTTTCAAAATACCTTTTTATACCATTTTAACTTAAGTCTTCTTTTGAAAATTTCTATATATGATATACACCCTTAGATACCATAATGTAATTTATCGGCCACTAAACATTTAGTCTTCTAATTCATGTCATTTTTTAAAGAATCAATAAAGTTGAATGCAATTTTGGAAAGTTCATCTTTTTCTCTTGTACATAACGAAATAGGATTTTTCAAATTAACTTCTTCTACATGTACAATTGCTACTTGCTCTTGAGCTAAATGCTCATTGACTTCAAGCGAAGAAACAAAAGTAACTCCATATCCTGCAATCACCGTTCTGATTGTTTCATTCAACCCATTAATTTGTAATCCAATAATTGGCTTACTGACATTATGGATCTTACAGAGAGAAAATAATTTTTCCCTTGAAGAACTGCCTTCTTCACGAAATACAAAAGGTTCTCTTACAATTTCAGATAATGCAACTTTTTTTCCAGCATATTTATGATTTTTATGTACGATAAACAACATTTGATCTTCAAATAGTTCATTACTCGTAATTAATGAATGAAATTCCCTTTTACCGCCTATCAAAGCGATTTCAGCTTGGTAATTAATCAAATAATCAATTGCTTTACTAGAATTAGTAGTTATTAATTCTACCTCTACTTCAGGGTATTGCTGTTTGTACAGTCCAATCCATTTAGGCAGTAAAAAGTTTGCAGGAAGGTATGTTGCTACAATACGCAGCTTTCCAGCTGTACCATCCCTGTATTGCTTAATAGAAGATTCAATCTCACGTTCAAGAGAAAATAATCTTTTAGCATGCTTAGCAAGTTGTTCACCAGCAGGGGTTAAAAAAATCCCTCTCCCTTTAGGAGATACTAAAGTTAAATCAATTTCTTGCTCTAATTTTTTTATTTGAGCTGTTACTGCCGGTTGACTTATATTCAATTCCTCAGCAGCACGGGTTACACTTCTTTTTTCGGCTACAGTGTAAAATAATCTTAAAGCATGAAGATTCATATTTCGCTCCTCTAATCATAAATAAAAGTTATTAATACTAAATAAATATATATTAGATTTATAAAACCTCTTCCTTTATTCTAAAACTATAAAATGTAGTACTCAAGAATATTTCTTAATAAAGAGGTGAGAAGGGAATAGAGACTTCCCTTATAAAAATGAAATTAGTATGCATTGAATGTGGTAAATCAATTTCTTATGATAATTTTAGTTATTACTGTGAATGTGGTGGATTGTTTGATATTGTTCAGGACTTTCACAACCACGATGCAGAGCGATTAAAACGCTTATTTAATGAGCGTCTCTCAGAACGTATGACTCCTTATGCTAGTGGCGTATGGAGATATAAAGAATTAATCTTTCCTGAGTTACCTGAAGAATTTATTGTGACAAAATATGAAGGAAATACAGGGTTATATACACATCAACTAATTCAAGATTATATTGGTATGAGAAAAATCTACTTAAAAGCACAGAGCGAAAATCCCAGTGGTTCATTTAAAGATAATGGAATGACCGTAGCTGTTTCTCATGGAAAATCCCTAGGTTATAAAAAATTCACTTGTACTTCAACCGGAAATACCTCTTCATCCTTAGCTATGTATGCTTCCATAGGAAATTCAGATTCTTACATTTTTGTCCCTAATAAGGATATATCGATGAACAAGGTACTACAAACGATCGCATATGGTGCTCATGTATTTAGTATTCCTGGAACGTATGATGATGGAATTGAATTTTTAGAGAAATATAGTGAAGATTTAGGTTTATATGTTTGTAATTCAATTAATCCTTTTAGAATAGGAGGTCAAAAAAGCATTATTTATGAGATTGCTCAATACCTAAATTGGAATTTACCGGATTGGATTGTTGTACCTGGGGGAGCTTTAAGTAACGCAACTGCATTAGGTAAAGGACTACATGATTTATTTACACTTGGATTAATAGATAAACTTCCGAGGATTGCAATTATACAGGCAGAAGGGGCGAGTCCATTTCACCAAATGATAGATCAGAAAATGAAAGAACTTATACCTGATGGGTCTCCATACACCAGAGCTTCTGCATTGAATATTGGAAATCCACCAAGCTGGAAGAAGGCAAAACATGCTCTAAAAGAAACAAATGGAATTACAGCTTCAGTATCGGACACTGAAATTCTTAATGCAAAAGCTATTATAGATAGAAGTGGGATTGGATGTGAGCCAGCCTCTGCAGCTACAGTTGCCGGATTGAGAAAGTTAGTAGATCAGCAGAAGATTGATAAGGATGAGACCGCATTATGCATTCTAACAGGAAATATTTTAAAAGATACAGATGCTTTAAAGGAATATCATTCTGAAGATAATATGGTTGCAACTTTTAAAAATACACTACAAGCAACTTCCTTAGATTACAAAACTATTCAAAACTATATATAAATCCTTGTAATGGTTCAGAAACCTCCTGTTACTTTATTATCAGGAGGTTTCTCTTTTTATACTGTATACCATATATAATCTTAGTTAACATAAAACGTATTCGTGGAAGTAGCTTACATCAGTGTTTTATTTTTTCAATGAGCGTTTTCCCACCTTAATTGTCTTACGCTTGTTATTCTTTACATAAAATGGATATAAATTATAAGATTTTCTCCATTTCATATTGTTCAACATGTACGTTAAGGCCTATTCTTTTTAGAAATTGTATAGATTTTATATCCCGTTTATCGACGTTATTAATGGAGATGACTGAATGGCGCTTCCAAATCCAATGAAACAAAGAATGACCAAGACCTTGGTTTCTTCTTTCTTTAAGAATACCAAATTGGAGAACGTTTCCCTGTTTTGAATTAATTACAGCATATCCATAAACGGCATCTTGTTTTCCTATCGTGATAACATCATATAAATGTGGATTGTGTAATATAGCTTGAACAGATTGTTCCCAAGAGGGGGCAAAATTCCAAAAAGAATGTGCCATAGTCCAATCAAATTTATTTGGACTAACAGTGTTTATACATACCTTCTTATGGATAGCCATGGGTTTAAAGTCGATACTACCTTTAAAACAAACAAGTTCTCGCTTTATTTCAAACCCTAAATTGCTATAAGCTTTAATAGCTTTTTCATTCGTTTGGATAACTTCTAATAAGCATTTTTGAACATTATGTTGTTTAAGTATAGGGATAGCGTGGTTGTAAATTTGTGCTACAAGACGCTCACCTCTATGTTTTGGAATGACTCCTGTACCAATATCAAAAGCTGTTTTCTTATCATTGTGTTCTTCAATTCCATGCATAATAAAAGCTACCTGTTCATCTTGACTAAACGCACCAAATGATAAGTTGTATTGAATCCCTGCACCTGTAAATCTTTCAGCTAAATAATCTGGAGATACTTTAAACGGAACTAGATAATCAGAGAAGGCTTCATTAAAGCACGTTGTGAATTCTTATAAATTTATGTTCTCAAGACTTTTAATAATCAATTTAATCACCTCTTAATATTTTCAACCAATCCTATTACTTTTGTAGTATAAGCGTACTATACTTGTATCTTTATCATATACACAAGAATTTTACAACATCACTCTTTCGGTACACCTGCCAAAAGAGAACCCTTATTGAGAAAAAGATTCTGATAAATTCCTTGTTTCTGTTTTGTGCAGCTTTTTATAAATCTTGGATACATCAGGGTTTGATCTTATAGAAGTAACAGCTTTAAAAAGTAGGGAAAATTACCGTATTTCTAATGAACATTGTTCAGCATATCAGGAAAAACAAAAATCAACTTTAAGATTTAACATAGCCACGGATTAAGAAGTCTATGACAGCTATATGAACATCTACGGTTTTGTTATAAAATAGCTAACTATATGTTTATTCTAGAGTGTATTAATCTTTAATGTTGATAAATTGGTATAAATCTAAGGGAATTCTTTTCAGGTAGAATTCCCCCCCTTAAGCCATATTTAATCTCCTGCGATGTGAATTAACGATACTTTTGAGTGAGATATTTTAGAGATAAATTCTTGATAATTATTTTGCTCATGGCTCGGTACATTGCTTTGATATTGGTTTAAATCTGATATTAACTATCTTAGCTTACCACCTGAAAATATTTGCACCAGAACCTTATTTTTTATGTTCTCTTCTATAACTCTGTTTAAAAAAATAGATAATTCAGTAAACAATACTTTTTTGTCATTCATCTTCAATTCAAGTAACAAATCATAAAAATAGTATATTTTATCCATAATAACCAAAATTTTTATTGTTTTGAAGATATTCATACATTATAATAGTCTATAGTCTATGTTTTTAGTTAATATTTAGCATTTATATATATTTAAGGAAAATATTTATTTTGAACAACATCAGAACAAGGAGAGAAATATGAAGAAAAAAACAACTATAATTTCGATTTTAGTCTTATCGGTCATTGTAGTAGTAGAAACTTTTGCCCTAGTAAATATTCAACAAAACAATAATAATGCAATTGCTACTCTAGATGATGAGATTATTACTCAAAAACAACTCACTAATCAGTTAGATTCCAAAGAGAAAAAGAGGTTAGCTGATAAGCTTATAAATGACAAGATAATAGATTTAGAGATAGATACACTGAATCTAAAATCACCTTCCGAGGAAGAAATGTTAAAACAACTTCCCTACATACAGTTATTTGATAGTAGTAAGAAAACTTTAGCAGACGAACAAACTAAAGAATTTGTAAAAGAATATATACATGTTAAAGAATTAGCTAAAAAGTATACTTTAAATGATGAAAAGTTCAAGAAGTTTATAGAAGATGAACGAAACTTCAATGGGGACTATTTAATAAAAATTCAAGAAATTAGTGGCAATCATCAGCAATTATCTAAAATTGAAGATTCCTTAAAGCAAGCTAAAGATATTAATTCAATTATTAAAAATAACTCTCTAGATATTAAAGAAAAAAATATATTTTCTTTAACCAATGAATACAACCAAGATTTTTCTCAAAGTAAGGTTGGAGATTACCTTCATGTAATGGATGAACATCATGGATCTGGACACAAAATTATAATAATCACAAACATTAACAAATCCGATGAAACAATATTTAATTTAAAAGAGAATAAAGAAGAGATTTTAAATGTTTATATGAGTAAAAACTATTTTCAAGAAAGGCTAGACGTCCTAAATGTTCTCAAAATGAAGCATAAAATTAAATATGCCATTAAAGAATAGATTAGAAGTTAAGTTAATACTGGTAATATTAATGCTTATTATTAGTTCAACTTTATCTTATAGTCATAATGATACTACTAAAAACCTAGATTTAAGTGCTAAATATTATGAAAACCTAAAAACATGGCCTAATAAATTTCTTAATCTAAACAAAAATTCTAGTACTGGAAAAGGAATAAAAGTTGCAATTTTAGACACCGAGGTTAAGTTTAAAACTGTGAATAATTTGAAGAGAATACATTATTTTTTATCAAACGACAATGCTAATAGTTTTATTGAAGCATCTACCCATGCTGATCAAATTGTAAGCATTATTAACTCCATTGCTCCAGATGCTGAAATCTATTTGGTAGTTGTTTCAAACAAAGACGGGAAAATAAAAGAAAATGATTTAAAGAATGCTCTAGATTGGCTCACTAAAGAAAAAGTAGACATTATAAACATGAGTTTTGGCTTTAATTCAGCAATGTCTAAAACTATTGAGCCGCGTTTAGAAAAACTTTATAAAAATAATACCGTAATAGTAGCTGCGTCCGGCAATGAAGGAATATCAAGAGTAAATTACCCAGCTTCTTCTCAATATGTAATTAGTGTTGGAGCTAACGATTACTCAGGTCAGAAATGGATAAATTCTAATTATGGCACAGAACTAGATTTTAGTATGCCCGGTGTGCAGATAATAGATAAATATAGGCAGATTTATGTTGATGGCACATCATTTAGTACTGCATTCATGAGTGGTATGATCGCAAAACTAAAGGAAAAGCACCACAATACCAGTAATAAAGATATATATGCAAAGCTTATTCAAATGACCCCTACTCATAAGTGGAATCCATTGAATGGATATGGAACACCTACTTTTTAATTAAGAGGAGATAACATATGAAATTATTAAAAACTATTACAATTCTATTTTTAGCTCTAATGTCAGTTACATCTACAAGAGCATTTGCTGAAGAAGCCACACAGGAAAATCAAAATGTAACAGTTCAAAGTATTAAGCATCTTGTTATAACTTTACCAGAAAACTCTGATAGTTCTTTAATTGACATGTATGAGAATGGTGGCTGGGAGTATAACCCTACTACTAATCAGTTACAAAAGCCGGTTACTTATGAAGGACTAGAAATTGAAGTTGATAATAAAGTTTATAATACTGATGAAAATGGTGTAGTATCGCTTTCTACAGAAAAAAATGCAGGTGAAGAGGTAACAATCGAATCAGAACAATTAAGTGCTAGCGAAAAAGACGTAAAAGAATCCAATCAAAAGCTAAGTACTACTGCTGATGTTAGTGATGAAACTGTTGTCGTTGAAGAATATATTAACTTAAATCATTTACTTAATAGTATGGGTGATGGACAAACTGATGAAGTGACTGATGAAGAAGCTCACGATGCAACTCTTACTCAAGATGAGCAAGTTGGAGAGCTTAAAGCTGCAGCTCCCTATTTAGATAATAAACAATTACCTTCTCGTGGACGCGCTATTCATTGTAATAGGTTCAATGGTTATTTAGGCGATGGTAGGTATTACTCAAACGAAGCTAGCCCTAGCGCAATTAGAAACTTCTTCCAAAGTGATTGTGATGTATCACTTGCACGCTCAACAAAATGTTATGCTGATTATGGGTCTAACCCCTATTGTGCAGCGAAACCTTCTACTAAAAATGGACACTGTGGTGTCATCGTAGGGCATGCAAGAGGCTACCACAAGCATACAGGTTGGTTTAGTCCATCAAAATAATATATAGGAGTATATAAAATTGAACAAATTAAAAAATAAAAAAAAGTTTTGGGTATTAATTGTTATAGTAATAGCTATTGTTTGTATTATGGGATTTAAATTTTACGAATACCAAACAAAAACTACTGACCTATCTGGAGAAAATATAGATACAATCTATCTATTAGACGATATGAAGAGCTATGAAACAAATCATCGTTTTTCTATTAGCAAAGATGTTAGCCACCCAGGTTACAAGGTATATGCTATTGATAATAACGAAAATAAACGCATTACTGTAAAGAATGAGAACAAAGAAAATACCATCTACAGAATAGAAGCATTTGATTCTAGTTCTAAAACGTCGAAAAATGTATCAATCGGCACTTCCGAAAAAGATTTAATTTCAGCATATGGTAAAAGTTATATCGAACGTTCAAGTGACCAAACAGACAAAATAATTGAGTATGTCGATAGAGATAAAAATATCTTACTTTCATTTTTTATTTATAAAAATAAAGTAGATGGAATTAACTTAGAAGTTAAAGATTTTTAAATGACCTATAAACATGTATAAGCCCAAGGTTGCTTTTTACAGCTAATATTTGTTATGAGGTAGAAATATTAGTACATAAATAATAACATGTTTTTCTATAATGACTATGTTTTTTTAAAAAAAGCATATGTATAAATAGCAGACTTTTTATACATACATTCTCCTCTCAACTGGCAAACGGGAAAAACCAGTCATATCAAGGATGTATAAAAAGCTGCATAAATCAGAAAACACTCCTTATCCGGAACTCTTGCCTACCAAGGGTTCTTTTTTGGG
>NZ_BCVD01000150.1 GCF_001591565.1 Priestia flexa NBRC 15715
CATTTGTAAATTAATGCTTTAAATAATCATCGTTATTTAATAAGTGCTTATATTTTGGGTTTTTGACCGCCACTTCATGAAGCTTATCCCCATAGTGGTTAATGTACATTTTTACAACTTGCTCTGCAGCTTCTTTTCCCTTGTATTCATAGCCTGCTTTTGCATACGTTGACTCGAAATCTTCCCAAAATAGCTCCACCCACGTTCTTGCTTGTGCATAAGAAAGTGTATCATTTTTTGCAAGTAATTGATTTGTGAGTCTTTCAAAAATATCTTCCATATAAACACCTCTATTACCAAATTATTCATGAGTAAACGATTGGTTTCGACTTACACTAAGTCAAGGGGAGTATAGCTTTCCCTGACTTACTATATCATACACACAACAAATTCTTTTGTAAAAGGGGCAGTCTTGAATGCGTAATAAAGAAAAAAACTTTCCAAATCAATCAAACAACAAACTAGAAGGTGAGCCACGCGCTAAAGCTGAATTCGCTTCAAAACGCGCTGATGGAACAATTAACACAAACCCACAGGAGCGTATGCACGCATCTAACCAACGTACAGACGGCTAACAAAATAAAAGCACGAATTGATCGCCGTCAATTCGTGCTTTGTTTTATGAATCGCTCTTAAGCATTGAGATTGGTAGTGCTTCTTCTTTCTCAGAGGTTCCTAAACGAAACCCCCAAGCAAACACTCCATTCATGTAATCAATTTTAAAATATTGACCTGGAGCTCCTTCAATTTCATATACTTCACCAGGTTTGTATGAAGATGGATCCAACAAGTACGACTTAGCCATCACAATTTTTCTTTCTAATACGGCATACTCGTTAATCATCCCTAATTGCTCAGCTTTTCGTGCTTTATCATTTAGCACGCTAATCTCTTGCTGAATCTCATACGTACTCATTTCACTATACCTTTTGTCTGACACGATGTTTCCCCCTTTTGTTCCTTTCTTTTTATTATAACAAAAGGTATAACTAAAAGGAGAGCAATATAAGGAGGCGCTTACATGAAAACAATATTAATTACGGGCGGAGCAACGGGTCTTGGCAACGAGCTTGCTAAGCTATATGTACAAAATGGCGATCAAGTCATTTTATTAGGCAGAAATGAAGAAAGACTGAATAAAACACAAGAAGAGTTAGGTACAAGCTGCATTGCCACCGTTTCAGCGGACTTGACTAATTACCAAGAGCTTACACAAAAAATGGATAATCTTTTGTCTTTTCACTCCGTTGACGTTTTAGTTAACAACGCAGGTATGGGACATTTTGGACCACTTACAAGCTACACAAAAGAGATGATTGATGAGGTCATTGATACCAATGTTAAAGGAACAATTTACCTCACACAAGCCCTGCTACCTCATCTACAAACACGTGAGCAAGCCTCTATCTTAACCATCATCTCAACTGCTGGGCTGCGCGGAAAGAAAAACGAATCCGTTTATGTCGCAAGTAAATTTGCGCTCAGAGGATTTGTTGAAAGTTTAAAAGTAGAATGTGAGCACACTTCTGTTTCATGCACTGCTGCTTATATGGGCGGAATGGATACGCCTTTTTGGGACAACAGCGATCATATCGCGGATAAAAGCCGCTTAAAGCATCCAAGTGAAGTAGCTAGCATTATTTTCAACCAGCGTATGACAAAGAAAGACATTATGATGTAACATACACAAAAGCCTTGCTGACAGCAAGGCTTTATTCTTCTTCCAAGGATGAAATAAACGCTTCAATTTGATCAATTGAAAAGCCTTTTCGATAGAGGTTCTGCTTCATTTTTTGCTCATACTCCCAGCCGCTATACTTCGCGTATTTCCTATGAGCCTTCATGCCTTGTTGTGTAAGAGCTTGCCATTCTTCATCACTATTTTTTTCAACATCCACGTGCTGCATGGCTTCGTTAATAATGCTAAAAGAATAGCCTTTGTTCACTAAAAACTGCTCAATCTTTTGCTTCATGACGATTTCTGAGTACTTTTTATATTTCCCCTTTAGCTTTGCAATGAGCTTCATTACTGTTTCAATTTGCTCTTCTTTTGAGAAATGTTCAAGCGTAGACTGAACGATGTCTGGTTTAATCCCTTTTTCTTGAAGCTCTCGTTTAATAACGCTCGGCCCTTTTGACGTAGTGTTAACCTGCGTAAGCACGTAGGCTTTGGCAAACTCTTCATCATTTAAATACCTGTGAGAATCTAACCTTTGAATCACCTGCTGAACAATCATATCTCCTACTTCTTTTTTCTTTAAATAATCTCTTACTTCTTTTTCAGAGCGCATTCGATATGAGAGATAGGTTACCGCTAAGTTATAAGCTTTTTTTTCCTCATCTGCAAATTGAATTTCCGCTAGTTCAAACTCATCCAACACTCGTCCTTTTTTCAAGTCATACTGAATGAGAACATTGGCATCAACACCAAAAGCAAATTCTTCGCCTTTTCCTTGATCTATATAAACATTAAATCTCTCTGCGCTATTCTTTTGCGTTGTAATTTTCGTAATAACCGTCATTTTTTCACCTCATCCAATTCAACAAAAAAATTCTTCTTGGCTCATCATATCACACTGAACCAAGAAGAACGTATCCGTTGCTTTTAAATTAAGATGCTACGGTTGCTTTTAATAATTTCCGCATATCGATATGCACTATCTTTCCAAATTCGCTCTTGAGAATCAAAATCTACATAGAGGATTCCAAAGCGTTTATCGTAACCAAAGCTCCACTCAAAGTTATCCATTAATGACCATAAATAATAGCCTTCAATACCCATTCCTTCTTCATTGAGTTCATGTACAGCCTGTAAATGTTGCTCCACGTACTCTACACGACCTGCATCATGAACGCGGCCATTTTCAACAATATCATCAAACGCTGCGTAAATAAACAGCTTGATTGCTTTTGCCTTTCCAGATCCGGGTGTTTTAATCGAAACCTTAGTCTCTAACGATTGACTTTGCTTACTTTTATTCACCACAGGTCGTTCTATCATTGTTTACACCTGCTTTTCCTTTTTATTTTGGTTACCGTACATTCCTTTGAAGACAAAAATAGAGAAAATAACGGTAATGATAAATAATCCGTAGGCAACTGCTGATGCGTAGCCGTAGTTGTTGTATTTAAATGCTTGGTTATATAGAGATATAGCACCATCGTATTTAAAGCTCCGTCTGGAGAACCAACGCCATCCGTTAACAACATTGGTAAATCAAATAACTGCAGGCCGCCAATAAGAGACGTAATCATGATATACAGTAAAATTGGCTTTAATAATGGCAGCGTAATTTTCGTAAACGTTTGCCAGTGGTTAGCTCCATCAACTAGAGCAGCTTCGTAGTAATCTCTTGAAATACCAGAAACCCCAGCCATAACGACGATAAATGAATGACCAAATTCGTAAATCGACGCCCTTATCGACTGACAAGCTCAACTGGAATGACGTTGGATGAGATTACTTTTTTCTTGTGAGTGATTTGTTCAATTAAAATTTGTGCAGCTTGATTTCCCATTAAATCCGTATCTTGCCTAATCGTTGTCAACTTCGGGGTAATATACTGTACCATGTCAATATCATCAAATCCAATAATTGAGATATCTTCCGGCACTCGAAGCCCTCGCTCTTTTATCGCTTCAATTGCACCAATCGCCATATGGTCACCAGCTGTAAATACTGCGGTTGGCTGAACCTCTAAATCTAAAAGCTTATTCATTGCTAGCTTTCCTTCTTCAATTGAAAAGAAGCCACCGTCTACAAGATAACCGTCTCGAATTGATAAGCCTATTTCTTGCATTCCCTTCTGGTACCCTTTTGCTCTCGCTTCTCCAACAGCATTTATAAAACTGCCTGCAATATGAGCAATTCTTTCATGACCGAGTGAATGTAAATGTTGAACAGCTAGCTTTCCTCCTTCCACATTATCAGAATAAACCGTACTGCACGGAGCTTCCATCATATCAATGACAACAATGGGAAGCTTGCTGTTAATTAAATCTTGAATTTGAGAGTCATCAGCACGCGAACAAAATACAATAACTCCGTCTACGCCTCGGTACATAAAATGTTCCAAATAACTAACATCACGATTGCGTAAATTTCGCGAAGCAAAGATGAGATCGTACCCTTCACGCTCGGCATGTTTCCTAAAACTTTCAATCACAGCGTTAAAAAATGGATGCTTCATACCAACGCCGTTTTCTTCAGCAAACACAACGCCAATTATGTGGGACTTCTTTGTAGAAAGTGATTGAGCATTGGAGTTAGGCAAATAGCCCATCTCAGCCGCGGCCCGTAAAATTTCTTGCTTCGTTTTTTTACTAACGTCTGAATAGTTATTTAAAGCTTTTGATACAGTTGTACTTGAAAAACCCGTTTTCTTTGCAACATCATAAATTGTAACCATTGTTTTCTCCTCTGTTACGAAAGCACTTTCGATAGCGTCGTTATAACGCATTCATTTTATATAGACAATACTTATTTTAAAATTTTCATTATATGATCTAACAAAAAGAAATGTTTTTTTCGATAAAAAAAGGGTTTTATAACTATAAGTACTAATATAAGAACAATGATTGAAACCATCGTTTTGGTAAACAATAGAGCTAGTATTAGGTGGTACTTATCAAAAAGGAGGAATGAAAATGAAAGTTGTGATTGCTGGCGGTACGGGTTTTGTAGGAAAAGCACTCGTGCATGATTTACTAAAAAAACAGCATGAAGTATACGTGTTAACACGGAATGCTAATAAACCCTCTCACAATCCTAACCTTCACTATGTAGAATGGCTAAAAGAAAATGCTAAGCCTGAAGATGTTATTCAGAGGGCTGATGCCTTTATTAATCTAGCAGGCGTTTCGTTGAATAGCGGTAGATGGACAGAGGAACGAAAACAAGCGATTGTCCAAAGTCGAGTTTCTTCTACTCGTGAAATCATTCGAATTATGGATAGCTTAGAAAGAAAACCTTCTGCTTATATTAACGCAAGCGCTGTAGGTTATTACGGAACATCAGAACACGATACCTTCACTGAAACGTCTCCATCCGTTGGTGATGACTTTTTAGCTGAAACGGTTAAAATGTGGGAAAAAGAGGCATCGAAAGCTAAAGATTTAGGAATTCGCACTGTATTTACGCGCTTTGGCGTTATTTTAGGAAAAGAAGGCGGCGCATTATCAATGATTGCCTTGCCTTATCGTTTTTTTGCAGGAGGAACAGTTGGCTCAGGAAATCAATGGCTCTCTTGGGTGCATATTAAAGACGTTGTGGGAATAATTCAGTTTGCGATAGAGAACCAAGACGTACAAGGACCTGTTAACGTCACAGCACCTACCCCTATCCAAATGAAAGAGTTTGGTCAAACTGTGGGTGCAGTTTTACACCGTCCTCACTGGCTTCCAGCCCCTAGTTTTGGCCTGAAGCTTATGCTTGGCGAAATGAGTATGATTATTTTAGAAGGACAACGCGTAATTCCTGAAAAAATGATGCAACACAACTACCATTTTACATATACTAAATTAGAAAATGCATTACAAGACTTATTATAACGGTGTATGAATGTATCAGATAAGGAGTTTGCTATGAAAGCGACACTATTTAAAAACGCTACAGTTTATCCAATTACATCACGGGCAGTACCTAACTGCGACGTACTTGTTGCTAATGGAAAAATTAAAGATGTTGGACCGAACTTACAGCCTCCTCTTCAAGTGGAAGTCGTAGATTGTAAAAACCGATACTTATTTCCTGGGTTTATTGATGTTCATACACACCTTGGACTCTATGACGAAGGCACGGGTTGGGCTGGTAATGATGCAAATGAAACTATCGAGCCGCTCACTCCACATATTCGAGCATTGGATAGCGTACATCCACTTGATTCTGCATTCAAAGACGCTGTTCAGCACGGCATAACAACCGCTCATATTATGCCAGGAAGCGCAAACGTAATCGGCGGTACAACTTCTGTGATTAAAACTACTGGCACCAACATCTCAAACATGCTCATCCAAGAAACTGCTGGTCTGAAAATTGCGCTTGGTGAAAACCCTAAGCGAATTCACAGTCATGGAAACAAAGAATCCATCACTCGCATGGGCATTATGGGGATGCTTCGCGAAGCGTTCTATGAAGCAAAATACTGTGACAATACCGACAGTTTACGAATCAAGCCTCTTGTGCAGGCTTTGCAACGTGAAATTCCTGTTCGAATTCACGCTCATCGCGCGGATGATATTTTATCTGCTTTACGTTTTGCGGATGAATTTAATTTAGATATCCGTATTGAACACTGCACCGAAGGTCATTTGATTGCTCATGAGCTAGCTTCTAGAAACTTAAAGGTTTGTGTTGGACCTACGCTAACAAGACGATCAAAGATTGAGCTCAAAAATAAAAGCTGGGAAACCTATCAAGCACTTTGGAATCAAGGCGTAGAAGTGTCCATTACAACTGACCACCCCTACACGCCGATTCAATATTTAAATATTTGTGCTTCCATTGCTGTAAGAGAAGGCTTAGATGAACAAAAAGCACTCGAAGGTATTACAATTGCAGCTGCTAGAAACCTGCGCGTTGATCACCGTGTTGGCAGCATTGAACGTAATAAAGACGCTGATTTAGTACTATGGAATTACCACCCTTTTCACTACCTGGCTAAGCCTTTAGTAACAATGATTAATGGAAAGATATTATTTAAAAAAAATTAACAAAATAACTATTTTCAATTTCAAATTTTTTTAGTATGATACGTACAGAAACATATGAAAAAAACAAATCTATACACATCACTTGTTAACATTTGAAATCGTTGACTTGTAATGGGAAGGCAAATGGTGCGCCACCAGGTAACTGGTTCTAGTGGGTTCGATTCCCACCCCGAAATTTTTTTTACTACTAAAAAATTTCGAGGGTGGGGACTTGAAGGTCCTTTGTATGCCCTCATTCAGGAGGGAAAAGTTATGTTAAAAAAACGTGACCTACAAGACTGTCAATCTCTTTATGACCTAATGATGCATCCAGATGTCTTCCCTTTTGTTCGTCATAAAGCGTATTCTCAAGAAGAGTTTTTGTTCGTAACGAAGCAAACAATGGAAGCAGAAGAGCACGGGGAAGTCATCTCGCGTACAATTCTTGATGAATGGGGTAACCCAATCGGCACGATTAACTTATTTGATATTGAAGACCAAGCTGGCTTTTTGGGTACTTGGTTAGGCAAACCTTATCACGGCAAAGGATATAATCAGCTCGCCAAAGAAGCATTCTTTAACGAACTCTTTTTCGAACTAGAGATTGAGCGCGTATTTATGCGAATCCGAAAAGTCAATGTCCGTTCACTGAAAGCAGCTGAAAAGCTACCTTATGCAGTCCTTGCTAACGAAACGCGAAAAAGCTTATACGATGAAATCAATCGAAAAGAAGAAGTATACGATTTATATGAAATCCCCAAGGATTTATATACTCTTTACTACATGCGTCACGAGCAAGAAGTTCATGAAGACCACCAGTTAAAAGAAGCGTAGAGAGCAAATCCATCTCCATGGATAGCTCTTTTTTTATGTTTGCCTATTGGTTTAAAAAACGCCAAACTTGGTGAAACTTAGTACAGAAATGAACTACTTGGAGGGATTTTAATGGCTGATAAAAAGCGTCATGAAAAAACGAAAAGTACACTAAGAAGCGCACAAGAAGTAACGTATTCTCATGAATTTAAGTTAGCAGACCAAGCTGGCGGCTATACTAAAAAGCAATCTAGACATTAATCTCTTAGCAAAGAGACTGAGACATAAGTAGTTCAGCCTCTACTGTACCT
>NZ_BCVD01000151.1 GCF_001591565.1 Priestia flexa NBRC 15715
CTTATGTCCCAGCCTCAAATCATTGACTGAAACACTTATGCCCCAGCCCCTTTTACTCTTTGCTACCTCTCGATATTAGTTCAAAACCTCCGCTAAAAGGGTCAAAAGCATACTTTAACACTTGCTCTCCACGCGCAACTGTAAGTAAATATTGTCTCTTTTGAGAATTCTGAGGACCATTTGCTTCATACACTTTATCACCTTCCATAAATTGAGATAGAAGAAGCTGTTCTCGCTGGGCGAGTATATCTTTTGCCTCTTCGTAACTATATAATGGAAGGTTGTTTGTATAAATAACTGGGACAAATACTAACACAATAATGGCTGCTGTAAAGAACCCTTGTCGAGCTACTCGCATCATTCGGTTCGGTCGCTTTGATAATAAAATAGCAGCTGCTATTACAGCTATAAGCGGGACAATATAAAATTCTACCAATGGGATATTGGCAAATACGGATCGATTAATTCCTAAAACAATAATTTCGATTGCTGCTACAAGAACTAGAATAAAATAAACCACAAACTTCTTTCACACCTTTATATTCCAATGAAGATTATATAATCTTCATTCGGTCATTTTTATCCTTATTGTACCATAGCACTACTAAATTAAGCATTATCTGATAAATGAAATTCGATCACTAGGTTGTAAAACTTCTACATGTTCTTCTACGCTCTCTGGGTATTTAATTCCTTGTCCTGTATTTAAGCAAACTATGTGCTCCGTTCCTTTTAGCCACCCACTCGCTTTTAGTTGTCTCACCGCAGCAAAGGTCGCTGCCCCTCTAGCTTTAGATGCATCATATTTCTTTTGACATTTTGGACAAGATAACGATTCTACATAGCTAAACGGCATATCAATAGCTCCTTTCTTTTATAAGGCAATATATACATGAAGGTGGGACATAATAAAACAAGTTTTCAAAAAGAAGAACAACTCCTTTTCTCATCTCTTTACGTTGTCAGAATACGTTTGTTCGATTGCGCTGCGGGATCTCAGTTTTCCCTCTCTTTCCCGCAGGAGCTAAGTGTCTTACGCTCCATTCCACCCTGTTTCCAAAATCTTTTTCACAATCAACAAAAAACCTGAACGATTAAAAGTGAGGAGCCCTCAACCGTTTAGGTTTATCATTGGCTGAATTACTTATGTCCCAGCCTCACTCTTTAATTATTTACCACTTTATTTGCAAGGTTTCCTGCTTCTTTTTTTCTTTTTGACCTCTTCTTAACGCTAACGTGATGGAAGCAGCCCAAACAATTAAAATAAACGCATAGATAGCTGTTTGCATAGGAGTAGAAACAGAGCTAGACATTAAAAGAGTTCGTGCATTAGTCAAAATAATAAAGCCACCTACCAACGCCCCTAATAAATGGGCTGGAATAATTCGTACAAGCCAAGCTGCGATTGGCGCTGCAATAATTCCACCAATCATTAAAGCAGCTACCCACATCCAGTTCACTTGTTCCCAACCAAGCGAAATTAAGAATCCTAAAGTAGCTGAAACCGCAATAGCAAACTCACTCGTGTCTACTGTACCAATAACTTTACGAGCACTCAATCCACGTTTTGTTAATAAAACTGGGGTAGCAATTGGTCCCCATCCTCCTCCCCCCGTAGCATCAGCGAATCCCGCTATTAACCCCAAAGGAATTGATTGTTTTGCAGATAATGGCTTTGCTTCCCTTTCCTCACTCACTTTAAAAATAAATAAAAACCGAATTAAAACGTAAACCCCTAATAGCAGTAAAAATGTAGAGATATAAGGCTTTACCATATCACCTGGTATGTTACTTAAAAAACACGCTCCAACAAACGCTCCAATTGACCCTGGAATTACTAAGCGTAATACGGTTGTCTTATCAACATTTCCAAATCTAATATGGGAAGCTCCTGATGCAGCAGTCGTTACGACCTCCGCTAAATGAACGGATGCAGATGCAACAGCAGGTGCAATTCCAAAGGTGAGTAATAGCGTGGTTGATGTAACTCCGTAAGCCATTCCTAACGATCCATCAATTAATTGAGCGAAAAATCCGATAATTGCAAACGTAAGTAGTTTTTTCATTTTTTATTTCCTTACCCTTTCATGATGATAAATTGTTTTCTTTTATAGTTAAAGTCCTTTTTGTATTTGGGTAACAAAAAAAGACTTCTAACCTATTGTTAGAAGCCTTCGGTTTTTCCGATCAGCCCACTCATTGCTAGCTACAGTATATTCAGCCTTTATGATATGGTTTTATTTTAATTCAAACTATTCCTAGAAGTCAACTGTGTTTTTTTGAAAATCATAAATAATGATTTCTCTTTTTTAAAGTTCCTCCAATAAATCTTCAACCTCATTACTATCTACTTTTTGATAAGCTTCAACTTCTTCTAATTCAGGAACCTTTCCATAGAATGGCTCTTCGCTTCTTCTTACTTTTTCCACCCAGTAAGGATCTAGATTTAAAGCTTGTTGAATCGTTACCATTGATAACTTTCCTCTAATTGCCTCCTCCACTTGTAAAGGTGTAAATAAATTTCCTCCGCTAATAATGGGAATGCGCTGATTTACACGTTTAATAATCGCTGGCACAACCTCAGCCTCACCCTCTTTATGAGGCGTTGTTTTAGCATGAAAAGATTTGACTTCTAAATGAACATAGTCAACTTTTTCTTCAATTAACTGATCAATCCATACCATGGTATCATCTACCTTATTGCCTCCATATCCCTTTTCCTCCGGAGTCATCGCATAACCAAGTAAAAAGGGTCTATTAGTAGTATTTTTAATAACTTTGGAGACCGTGCGAATAACTTGAATTGAAAAAGATAGGCGATTTTCAGCTGTTCCTCCAAAAGTATCTTTACGATGATTT
The DNA here is from genome assembly GCF_001591565.1 of Priestia flexa NBRC 15715. Taxonomy (GTDB): domain Bacteria; phylum Bacillota; class Bacilli; order Bacillales; family Bacillaceae_H; genus Priestia; species Priestia flexa. The sequence continues at coordinate 2,860 of NZ_BCVD01000151.1, forward strand.
GCTTGCTTTGAAGTAAACTGCTGTAAAAGATGCCCGCTTCCTCCTTCAATTTCAACCCCATCAAAGCCAGCTTGAATAGCACGCTCGGTTGCACGAGCAAATGCGTGTAACGTATGATCTATTTGAGGTTCATTCAGTTCTTTTGGTTTTTTTCCTTTTCTACGGACCGCCACCCTGCTAGGAGCAACTGCTTTGTCCCCAACTTTTAAATACTCAGCTGACAAAGCTCCACCATGAGAGATGCGTAAAATCGTTTTAACCTTCATTCTTTTTGCCATGGCTGTAAATTCATGGAGTTTTCTTGCTACATAATCTCTATGAATCCCTAATTGACCATCCATTGTCTTTCCGCCTTCTTCTATATAAGCGGGGCCTACTATCACCATGCTAACATCCTTGATTCGCTCTCGATAAAAAGCCATATCTTTATCAGACAACTCTCCATTTTCATGAGAACTCTGCGTAAATAAAGGCCCCATAACAAGGCGATTTTTCATTTCCATTCCGTGGACAAATTTAAAATGTTTAAATAATTTTTCATATGAGGCGTTCAAAGGTTTCACACCCTTTTTTCTTTTAGCTTGGCTTTTATTTCAATCCTTTATGACGATTTATCACATAAAAAAGGAACGTTATTTAGTAAACGTTCCTTACGTCCTGAATGGGGTAGAAAACAAATTCTGCCTTTCCTACTACATCATTGATGTTAACATTCCCTAATCCATTTCGACTATCTTTGCTATATAATCGATTATCACCCATTACAAATATTGAGTCTGAAGGGACCTTAATCGGGCCAAAATCTCCGGTTAACTGCATTTGTAAGTATCGAGCCGCTTGTAAATTACGCTCTAAATACGGTTCTTTTACTTTCTTATCATTAATATATAATTCATCATCTTTCATTTCAATTTTCTCTCCAGGTAACCCAACTACTCGTTTTACATAATGCTTAGCTTCTCCGTTTCCATCAACAATGATAATATCTCCACGTTGCAAATCATGGATAGCGTAAGACAATTTGTTAACAAACAATCGTTCCCCATTTTCTAGCGTCGGGTTCATCGAAGCTCCTTGGACTATATATGGGCCAAATATAAAAGTACGAATAATATATATAAGTGCAATTATGCAGACTAAGGACTTAAACAGACTTCTCAGCTGATCACTTGTCGTCTTTTCAGTAGCCATGTTTTGAACTCCTTTATTGAAACATTCATTTGTTTTATTATTTTCTTCTTTACACATTTATTCTCATTACATAGTAGAAAGACTAACTTACATAGTAAAAAAATAACCCCTAATTTAACATTAGAGGTTTCCATTACGCAAGTTACGTCTTTACCCCTCTTATTATATCATCATGAAGCTAATAGAGACTAGCTTTTACATATTCTTTATCAAATTGTCATTTTTTTATCATACTTCATCATATTGCCTAATGAGGTGATAAGTAAAGAATAATGCATAATTTACTCTATCTGTTAAAAGCTAACCAATAACAAACAATCAGATGAAAGGAGTAATCGACATGAGAAAAATCATCCTTCTCTTAACAACATTAATGCTGTTTTTCACCTGTACCTCTACCTCATGGGCTGCTGAAGAACCACGCTTTCAGTATCGCTATAACTATACCGAGTTAAGAGAGTTTTTACATATAAATAGTAAAGAATTTAAAAAAGAATGGAAAAGTGGCACGACGATTGCTCAAATGGCCGAAAAACGAAATATTAATGAGCAGGAACTTCTTTTATTTTTAGCGGATAAGCAATTTTCTCAGCTTGATCGGGCTCTTCAAAAAGGGGAAATTGATAAAGATTTTTATCATAACTATTCCATGACGTTAATGCGCGATAATATCTTGTCCTTTATTCATGCCAATGATCACAAATCTACCGCTAAGAGAATAGATAAACCCATTAAAACGTTAGCAGGAAAAACAGCACATTGGCGTGGCAAAGTAGAATTTCTAAAAGAAGAAGGCGAAGTTAAAAGCTATACCACCGTGCAACCTATTCAAAAAGAAAATGCCGAACAGCTTCTTTCTGTTGATACGGTATTAAGTAATAACCTTAAAGCTTATGACGTAAAAGACAGCAGCCAAGTAACAGAAGACATTACGTTTGCCATGATTGAAGTAACATGGGAAAAAGAAGGCAAAAAGCAAAAAGAAACGATTGTTGTAAAGTAAACTCATCAACTTTCCCATAAAAAAATCAGCTCCTTATTATAGCAGCTGATTTTTTTTTGGTACTTAAATTACATGCTTTAAATTTGATTTATCTCTTTCACTAACACAGAAATAGCGTCTGTTTTTGTCGCTTCACGCATTGTACGCTTCATTTCACTTGCTTGTTTTTGAAGAAGCTCTAATTCTTGTAAAAATGTTTCTTTTGTAATCTGCTCTTCTTCTAAAACGGTACAGTAACCTTTCTTTTGAAAGGCTTTTGCATTCAGGATTTGATCTCCTCTGCTTTGCGCTTTAGATAAAGGAATAATCATCATTGGCTTATGAAGAGCTAAAAATTCGAAAATAGCATTAGATCCTCCGCGCGTAATGACGTAATCAGTCGCTGCTAACACGTCAGGTAGCTCTTCGTTCACGTACTCTAACTGGCGATAGCTCGGCAAGTTAACTAAGCTCTCATCAACGTTGCCTTTTCCACACAGGTGTACAATTTGGAACTTTCTTTGAAGTTCTGGAAGCGATTCACGAACAACTTCATTAATTTTTCGCGCACCTAAGCTTCCACCCATGATTGTAAGAATTGGCTTTTTATCATAAAAGCGGAGCCAGCTTTGACCGTTGTTTGCTTTTCCGTGAAATAATTCTCGACGAATCGGCGAACCCACAACCTGCACTTTTTCTTTCGGAAAATAAGCAGCTGCTTCGTCAAATGATGTGAAAATTTTTGTTGCAAAACGCTGAGCGATTTTATTTGCCAGTCCCGGAGTTAAATCACTCTCATGAATAAATACTGGAATATTAAGCGACTTCGCTGCCATAATGACAGGTACCGTTACAAATCCACCTTTAGAAAACACAAGCGAAGGTTTAAGCTTTTTTAACACTCGCCTTGCGTCTCCTACACCTTTAACTACTCGAAAGACGTCTTTTACATTTTCCATATCCACGTATCGACGAAGTTTCCCACTCGAAATCGCATAATACGGAATATCTAAGTTTGTAATTAATTCTTTTTCAATCCCATTATGAGAGCCTACATAGTGAATATCCCACTTCTCTTGATCTAACTCTTTCATAATAGCAATATTGGGAGTAACGTGGCCAGCTGTTCCCCCGCCAGTAAATACAATTACGTTCTTACTCATCTTATTTCCTCTCTTTACACTGCATTTCACGCATTTTTAATTTTCTATTCATTGAAAGATTCTTTGCCTTTGCCTTTATATAAATGATAAAGGCTTAACGCATTTATTATAACACCTTCTATGTATATATACTGTTTAAAATCCAAACGATGCTCAATTTCATGATACAATTATCATGTTTAGCTTTCAAAAAGGATGTGATTCTCATTAAGAACGTTAAAGGAAAAACAATCGACCAAGAAACGCGTTGCGTTCATTATCATTCCGCTAAAGATATTATTTCAATAAAATTTTATTGCTGTGAAGACTACTATCCTTGCCATCGCTGTCATGAAGAAACAGCAGATCACTCAGCTAAAGTTTGGCCTCAAAAGCTGTTTAATACAAAAGCTATCCTCTGTGGTGCATGTCATAATGAGCTAAGCGTTACTGAGTACTTATCTTGTAAATCACGATGCCCACACTGCCAAGCTGCTTTCAATCCAGGGTGTAACTTGCATATTCACCTCTATTTTGAGGTCTAAGTGCTTCATTCATTAAGAAAAGCTGAACAAATTGTTCAGCTTTTTATAGTAACTCTTCGTTAACGTTAACTACTGCTGAGAGCAAACCTGGAAATAGCTCCTCTAGATCTTCTATTCGCAGTGAGTAAAAGTGCTGTGTTCCTTCAATTCTAACCTTGATAACTCCTGCTTCGCGCAGTACCTTAAAATGGTGGGATAGCGTTGATTTTGATACATTAAGCGTCTGATAATAAGAACAGTGACTCTCCTTTCTTTTCCCTAAACATTGTACAATACGCAAGCGATTTGGATCACTCAAAGCATGTAAGATAGACGTTAAACGAATTTCAGATTTGGATGGTTGATATGGATTTCTCATACGTAAAAGGTATCACATTCTCATACCTCTTTTCAATGTTTGATAATCTCCGAACTTTAATGCTTGCATGGCCACTTTTCAAGTGATATAGTGTTCATTGTTCGATGGTTTTCGAACTAATAAGACTAACGTTTTAAATACGACTAAAAAACCTTTTCATTTTAGGAGGAAATAAATATGATTACCATTCAAGCTTATATGAAAATTAATCCTGCAAAGCGCGATGCTTTTTTAGAAGCTATTCAAACATTAATTAAACATTCTACTGAAGAGGATGGAAACGTGAGCTATCAATTATTTGAAGACGCATTTGAAAAAAATTCATTTGTAATGCTTGAACAGTGGAAAGATGAGGCTTCTATTCAAGCTCATAATCAATCTGCTCACTTTGTATCGTTCGTTCAGTTTGCTAAAGATGGTGTGTTAGTAGCTCCTTTAGAAGCAAAAACTTCATTTTCTAAGCCCGAATAATTCAAAGCACTTTGAAAGTATGAGTCCAGCCAAGTTAATGGATACGCAACTGGTCACAAACAGTAAGTTCTATTTATAAAACGATCTATTGTCCTGAGGTTCGCGCCATGTTAGAAAAGCATGGATTTCAGTTCAATGTAAAAG
>NZ_BCVD01000152.1 GCF_001591565.1 Priestia flexa NBRC 15715
TTTCTTATTACCACTCATCGTCTCCGCTAAAAAAGTCACCATCAAAGAGATCATCGGCTCCTTCTAAGTCTTCTTGTATGTCATCAAATGCCACATCTTCAAACATGTCATCCATCACTTCTCCTAAAAGCATACCACCTATCATACCTGCTGCAAACCCTCCCATAGCGCCTCCAAGACCGCTCATACCTCTTTTATACTCGCCTCTTTGGTAATGAGAAGGCTGAAAGTGTTCATAGCTAGCTGGATTGTCAATCATTTCTTCAATAATTTGATGAAGTGATTGCTGAAGCTTCTTATTATTACTGAGTTCTTCAGTTGAAAAAGAGATTTCTCGCTTTATTTCACGCTCTCGACCAAAGCTTGGTAAATCCAGTTCAAGCAAAATACGAAGACCTTTATCTTCTACAGCTACCTCAAATTCTAGCTCTCGAATACGGCGTTGAAATTGAGAGGTTGGGAAAAACTCAAACTCTTGTTTATAACCGTTAAATTGGCCAGAATGCTGTTTCTCTCTAAACCCTAAACTTTCAAGTGCTTCTACAAATTGATAAAGTGCCTCAGGAGCTTTAATACGGATGTCATCTCGATCTTTGGCATCTGCTCCTCCTTCAATATCTAAATGTGTTTGAAAGAAATAGCTACAATTGCTTGCTGAAATAGGAATATCCATTGGTAAATCATATTTAAAACCCCATTCTTTCTCTTCTCCTTCTCTAATAAGGAAAGAAGAAACGATTGGGATGCTCGCTACTTTATGTGTATGAAACTGACCGTTACGTCCACGCACCTCCAGCCATAGTTCTACATTTATAAAATTAATGTGCTGCTCAATTTTGCCACCTTGGACTTTGATTTTTCCTTCCACATGCTCACCTAGCTTATATGTATTTTCGTTCAAAGTGAGGTCGACTTTTGCAGCGCCTACACCCATCTTTGCAAATATTTTCTTTAACATGATAATCCTCCTTTTAAATTACTTACACTTGTATTACTACATACGAACGCTTTTTATATAAGTTTCAAAAAAAAGTTCTCACTCCGAGAACTTTTATCGCACCCTTAATTCTTTCATCTTTTGTAAAATGTTCAGCTCGCTTCGCCGACAAATAAACAAATATAGCCTATCACAATAATGCTAACACCGACTGTTTTAATTAACTAAGCCGCAATTTCTTTATCACGTAATAGCTCTTCAATCCACTCCACGGATTTTTCCTCTTCAGTGATAACGCATAGTTATCTATACTATGCGTTCGCCCAGTTAGAAGTGAATAGTCATTGGCATTAGAAAAAAACCGATAGTAGATAACCACCTAGAGCAGTTGCAAGTACAACAATCCAGGGAGCTACTTTCCAGTACATTAATAAGCCAAATGCCACAAGCACTAATGCAAAGTCTGGTGTTGTTTTGATTGCACTAGTAAAAACTGGATCATATAATGCTGCAAGCAAAATTCCTACAACAGCTGCATTTACGCCCATTAAAGCTGCTCGTACGCTTGGTTTTCTACGAAGAACATTCCAAAATGGTAAGGTTCCAAGAACAAGCAAGAATGACGGTAGAAACATTGCAACAGTTGCAACTAAGGCACCGGACCAACCAGCGGTTACTGTTCCAAGGTAGCTCGCAAACGTAAATAAAGGCCCTGGAACTGCTTGAGTTGCACCGTATCCGGCTAGAAATTCAGACTCTGTCACCATGTTAATTGGTACTACTTCACGTTCTAGCATTGGAAGAACAACGTGGCCTCCTCCAAAGACAATCGAACCAACTCGATAGTAAATATCAATTATGCTCATCCAAACAGTAGGAATTGCGGTACGTAAAAGTGGTAATCCTACTAATAATGCGATAAATACAATCCATGCCAGCACGCCAACTTTTCGGCTGATTGTAATAGGCATGTCCTGCACATCATCCATTTTCATTTCTTTATATAGAACATATCCTATTATGCCAGCAGCTATAATAGTACCAATTTGTCCAATAGCGCTTGGAAAAAACAAAGTAATTAGCGCTGCGAGTATAGCCATCGCAATACGAGGTCGATCTGGCGCTAAGTTTTTTCCCATGCCAAGAACCGCTTGGGCAACTACTGCAACAGCAACAATTTTCAGACCATTAATCCAGCCTGCACTTGATGCGTCAAATCCTTGCACTAAATATGCAAACACGATAAGCACAATAACTGAAGGCATTGTAAAACCTATCCATGACAACACGCCTCCAAAAATCCCACCGCGCAGCATCCCAATCGAAATTCCCACTTGACTGCTAGCTGGTCCCGGTAAAAATTGACACAATGCAATCAAATCCGCATAACTTTTTTCATCAAGCCACTTTCTCTTTTTTACATATTCTTCTCTGAAATATCCTAAATGTGCAATAGGCCCACCAAAAGAGGTTAACCCAAGCTTAGTTGAAATCAGTAAAATTTCAATCCACCTTCGAAACACTGATTGATTCATGTTGTATCCTCTCCTTCTTTTAATACTTCTCTAGCTAATTCACGAATTTGCTCTTTTGCACCTTGAAGCACCTCTTGCCCTTTTTCAGTAATCGTATAATACTTGCGAATTTTCCCTTTTACAATTCGCTCTTCTTTTATTAAAAGCCCATCTTTCTCCAAATGATGAAGCGTAGGATAAATGGTTCCAGGGCTAATATCGTAACCATGTGAATGAAGTTCTTCAATCATATACGACCCGTAAATTGGCTCGACGCTGGCATGGTACAAAATGTGGATTTTAATACTTCCCAGAAAGAATTCGCGTAACATAAGGATCCCCCTTATCCAATATCATATTTTGATATCGGATATTGATATCATAACATGATAAAGTTAATCATAATGTTAAGTGTTTGTAAACTTTATTTTTTTATTAAAATAAAAAAACCTTACCCGATGGAGGTAAGGTTTTACACTCTTAATATAGTAGGCGATTCCAGTTATCTCCCTTTTTCTTATGATGCGTACTTTTTTCATCATGCTGTTTTTTTTCTTTTCGATCCTGTCTTTCCGCTCTACGCTCATCACGAAGGCGATGTCTTTCTGCACGTTCTTCCTTCTTTTTGCAGTGCCCTTTTTCTCTTTCTACTCGCTCTTCCTTCTTTTTACAGTTCCCTTTTTCTACACGACATTCCGCTTTGGCATAATCTTCTTCTTTGCGTTTGCATCTTCTTTTCTTACATTTAGCTTCTGCTTTAAAGTAGTATTGATTTGATTGATGAAACTTTTTTTCTGCTTCTTTACGATGTTTTTCTGTCATATAAATTCACCTTTCAACATAGAATATTTTATTTATAGTAATAAACTATGTACAATCCTATAAGTACGTGCATTGTTGCAATTAAGTAACTGCGCCTTTTTTTATATTTCTTCTAAAAAAAGCCTTTACATCGTTTGGATGTAAAGGCTTTTTTCACTTAATCATACGTTTAATTATATTATCTGAATAAAACTCTAATATTTCTCTTCTACGAATAATACCGATAAAGACTCCTTGATCATCAACAACAGGTACAAAATTTTGCTCGATTGCCTTTGTAATAATCCCATCAATTTCTCCATAAATTGGAATTGGTTGATAATCTTGATAACGATCAACCTCTGTTACCTTAATATTTTCCATATCTTGAAAGCGATAATCTCCTAGACTTTTTAACTTCCAAAGCAAGTCCCCTTCAGTTAAAACACCAACGTATTTACCTTCATCATCTACCAAAGGTACCGTAGAATAGCGATGGTGCTCCATCTTCTCAAGCGCCTGCCTTAAGGTTGATTGAATATTAAGGGTTACTACTTCTTGTTTTGGAATCAAAAAAAATGCCAAATTCATTTTTTACTCTCCTTTTTTCCCACTAAACGTCCTTCTTATCTGTTTACTTTTCTTGTTATTTATTTCGAACAGTAACAAATTATAATTAGTATATACATGTTTACACGTTTTCTTCATTACTATTCCCTAACAAGCATATCATCAATCTTATTTTACACATTTTATTCACTCTAATCGAGAAATTACATAAGTTCGCACATTTAGTATTCCCGCCTATTATCGTCACCTTTTCAAGCGTCTTGCGTACAATAAAAGTGTAATATAAGGAAGGAGGCGTTACGAATGGGTTCTTATGGCGGTTACAATGGTGGTTTTGCATTTTTAGTCGTACTATTCATTCTTTTAGTTATCGTAGGTTGCAGTTGCTATGGTGGCTGGGGATACTAATGAATAAGTGAAGAGCTGACTCGTCAGCTCTTCTTTCCTTTATATTACATATTCTTTACACACCTGAATATTCCTGCTATACAAGGCTATTTATCATAAGTAAATGTCTTGATATCATAGTAGAAAGCTCAGTATATGAACCGGACTGAGCTTTTTATTTATTAGTTTATACACGAAAAGCATTTCCGTTTTTCATAAAAAACTCCCACATAATCCTACTTGAATCAGGGCCTTTTTCATCCGTATAGCTTCCTTCTGCGCTTCCGCCAGACCACGCGTGTCCCATACCATTTACAGTGTATTGATCGATTGAAATTTCTCCTTTGGGGCTTGCATATTGAGCATAAGTAAAATCTCTTCCAAACTGCCTTTTTTCTTCTCTAACCTCTTTAGGCTTATGGTCAATCCACCCTTCAACCTTTCCATCAAACGCTAAATTATTCGTAGTAATCCACTGTTCTACGACTTGATCTGCATTTAAAACATTTACCGTAGAGTCCGCATTTCCATGAAACACAATCACCGGCATCGGCTTAGCTCGCTTACCCATTACCTGATGTGCAACTCTACCTTGTCTCACAGGTGGAGGACCTTGATTCGCCATTGCTGCGTACGCATTAAATACATTTAATGCTGCCTGATACTCAAGTCCAGCCGCCACGCCGATTCCAGAAAATAATTCAGGATACGTAACGCCCATAACGATGCTCATTGCTCCGCCAGCAGATAGCCCTGCAATAAACACTTTGTCGTGTTGAATAAAGTGCATACGCTTTACTTTTTTAACCATCCCAGCAATAATAGCAGGCTCTCCCAAACCTCTCAGTTGATGAAGAGGCTCAAACCAGTTCCAGCACTTCTTTAAATTTGCATTACTTGATTGCTGAGGATAGATAACGATAAATCCTTTTTCATCTGCAAGTGTGTTCATGTTTGTTCCTTTTGCGAAATCGTCTGCGCTCTGTGTACAACCGTGCAGCATAACCATAAGAGGATACGTTTTCAAGAAATAATAATTTTTAGGCAAATAAACTTTAAATTTCTTTCCTTGATAAGTATATGTTTTAAACGTACCACCAGATTGTGTTGCGAATTCCTGATCGTGATCTAAAGAGAGAAGTAACAAAGCCATAATAACAAAAGGTAGTGAGCCTGTCATAACATTCCACCTCTTTTTGTCAACGTTTTCATTTTTCCGTTTACACCTATATGTGAAAATTGTCACTAGAAGATGATAAAAGGACAAACAAATCGTTTGCCCAGTTATAATTAAACGAATAAGAACGTCGTCAGTGTACTTATTCTATACCCCGTTAGCTAGTCTTGAACACATTAATGTTCATATACTTCTATTCTATGAACGTTTTTTGACAAATATCATTTTTATTATGATAAACAAACAATGGTTAACGTAACACCGGCTCCAGTAGTCAATACGGCTGCACCAAGTAAACCAAATAACTGTAGTGAAATTGTCGAGCCTGCTGCTAAAGTGACGATACTTTATCCCTTATAGTTTAGTAAACTAACCAAACCTCCTACAACCATGGATGGGACTGCTACACCATTGGTTACAATCCGTGCTGTCGCTAATAAGCCTGCATTAGACTGCTGTTTGTTAAGCATTCATCAACTAGTTGATGAAATTATTATTATCGATACGGGTTCTGTTGATGATACAGTCAAAATTAATGTACGGATTTAATCCCTACAGACGCTAGCACTTTATATAATGAACACTATTTTAAGCAACGAAAATCTTTGATATAGACTGAGCTTAGAGGACAACGCTAAGCTCTTTAATGATTTATAGACATATTCACGACCTTATTTGGAAACATTATGCATATACAACGAAAAAGGTGGAGATAGTGTTGGATATTCCCAAAAAGGCACAGCCGATGTGGAGAGAAGAAGTTAAAATCCCAAAAGGCAGTACATTACAGGAAAATCGCAAAGTAGATGTGGTAGTAGTTGGTGGTGGAATTACTGGAATTACAACGGCTTATTTGTTGCAGAACGAAGGGCTAAACGTGGCACTTCTAGAAGCTAATGAAATTTTAAATGGGACAACTGGTCATACAACAGCCAAAATTACTGCTCAGCATGACGTTATTTATGATGAATTAATTGGACATATTGGCGTTGAGCAAGCAAAGCTTTATTATGAAGCAAATGATAACGCTCTACACTTTATGAAAGATCTAATCGAAAAAGAAAACATTGATTGCCAATTCTCAACGCAAGACGCTTACTTGTATGGTGCTACACTAGAATTTGATCATCGGATACATAAAGAATTTCGTGCGTATGAAAAACTTAACATTCCATGCGATTTTAAAACATCGCTTCCGTTTCAGTTTGATATTCGCGCTGCAGCTATTATGAAAAATCAAGCTCAATTTCATCCTCTCCAATATTTAACTCACCTTGCCAAACAGTTTTTGGAAAAGGGCGGAGTGATTTTTGAAAATACCGTAGCAAATGATATTGAAGAAGGTACATCCCCTACTGTCATTACGAGGGATGGCCACCGAATATCCTGTCAGCATGTTGCAATTTGTACACATTTTCCTTTTTATGATGGAGCAGGGTTTTTTTATACTCGAATGTACGCCAAGCGCTCTTACGTATTAGCGGCAAAAACAAAACAAAAATTTCCGGGAGGTATGTACTTAGGAGCAGACCAACCAACACACTCGCTGCGCTCAGCTACTTTAAATGGGGAGGAAGTAGTGTTAATTGGTGGTGAAGGTCATAAAGTAGGACAAGGAATCAATACAGAATACCACTATCAATCGTTACAGCGATTTGCAGAAGAAAACTTTAACGTTCTTTCATATCCCTATCGATGGTCAGCTCAAGATCTTATTACCATTGACAAGATCCCTTATATTGGTAAATTGAAAAAAAGCAAAGAAAACATCTTTATTGCAACAGGATTTAAAAAATGGGGAATGACGCACGGAACGGTAGCCGCACAGCTTATTACAGACCTTATTATGCAACGGAAGAATCCGTATGAAGAAGTATATAAGCCTTCTCGTTTTCATGCTGATCCAAGTATCCGCTACTTCTTACGTCAAAATTTAGATGTTGCAGATCATTTTATTCGCGGAAAGCTTGATTTGCCTAAAAAGTCCGTTGAACAACTAGAAAAAGGAGAAGGAAATATCATTTATGTAAACAGTAAACGAGCAGGAGCCTACAAAGATGAAGGTGGAAAAATCCATTGTGTTGACACTACTTGTACACATTTAGGCTGTGAAGTGAACTGGAATGCTGGAGATAGCACATGGGACTGTCCATGTCATGGATCCCGCTTTTCTTATGATGGTACGGTCTTAGAGGGTCCAGCTAAAACGCCGCTAAAAACGATTAATCTAAACGACGAA
>NZ_BCVD01000153.1 GCF_001591565.1 Priestia flexa NBRC 15715
TGTCTCAGTCTCTTTGCATTACTTTAGGTTAAATTTTCACATCAACTTTTGCTTCTTTTTTCAGCTTTTCAACTTGTTCGCCTACTTTTTCTTGCTTCTTCTGTTGTTCAAGCTGGCCTTTGATTTGATCTTTTATTTCTTCATATTTTGGAAGTTGCTGCTGTTGCTCTGACCCTGCACTTTCTGCTTGCTTCGCATATTGGTCATAGTACTCTTTCACTTCTTTATCTGTTACTTCTTCAGCCTTAATTTCTTTTTCTACATATTTATTGTACTGAATGCTTTCACCCAGCTGTTCTTTTAATTGATCCATATTAAGACCTGCTTGCTTTAATACATTGTTAAATTCTTTTTCAGAATCATACTGCTTCTTAGCATCTTCAATTTGCTTATTAATTTCGTCTTCTGATGCTTTATAACCCTTTTCCGTTGCATCTTGAATGAGCAGCGTTTGTCCTACTAAGCTATCGATTGTTTGATTTTTAACCTGCTTAGCTGCATCTTTTGTTGTTGGGTCTTGCCCCATTTGCTGCATTTGCATTTGAGATGTTTGAAGCACTTGGTTATATTCAGATCCTAAAATCTTTTCGTCATTTACAAGCGCTACGGTTTTCTTTTCATCTACCTGCTGCTTTTCTAATTTCTCCTGCATTTCTTTCATTTGCTTTTCTTGTTCTTTTGTTTGTTTCTGCTGCTCTTCCGTTTGAGCTGTTTTCGAATCTTCTTTTTTATCAGCACTGTCGCTAGCATCGTTTGAGCCACATGCTGCAAGGGCTACGGAAAGTAGTCCAATGATGAAAGGGTATTTCAATTTCTTCATAGCTAATAGAGCTCCTTTCGTCTTTTCAAAGAATTGCTTTCGTTTAGAAAACATCTTGAGGGCATTGTATCGAACATGCTTCTAAAAAGAAAGTAATTCGATCAATTTTACATATCTGTAACAGTATTGAAAAGATTCGTCATTTTATACACCTTAGCTGAAAAAGATGGTAAAAACTTACCAAATCAATATGTATAACATATCACACTCTATGGAATAAGCGTATTTAATTAACAAATTGGTTACGCTTGTCATAAGAAAATAGAATCATTAAAGCACCTAATCCTGCACAAACCGTGTACATGACCGGATAGGATAAAGCATCCGCAACGGGTCCCATAACCACACTGCCCAATGAAACACCTAAATCTGCTGTAGCGATAAATAATCCAAGAAGAACGTTTCGATTAGTAGCTGGCAATACAAAACTTCATTTTCTTTTCACAAATAAAGGAAGCTAGGCCATTAAACCCAGCTTCCTTTTCATTTCTTATCTAAATTCTCTTGTTCTTGCCTCTTTCAAACCTTCTTGTAAATAATAAAAAAATCTTAATTTCATTTTGTTTTCTATTTTTAAACCTTTAACTCTTCCTTGACTTTTTCTTCTTTCGAAACAATTGTAGTGACTTTTACCCCTTCTTCAGCTTTACCTGTTTCGTTCACTGGACTTTCTTTTGGAGAATTAGATGTAGTAGTGAGTAAGCTGATATGGAAACCAGCAGTATTATATTGATTATTTTTTGGACATGTAACCCCGCCTTTACATATACTTGAATTTTATTTATTTTTTACTTTTATATAAATAAAAAAGAGCAGTTCGATTTTGAACTACTCTTTTCATCATGTTAATGTGCTTGCTCTTGATTATCTACAATAATTCGCTTAATAAAGAACGAAATAATCAAGCCAACAACAGCGACGATCGCACCAAAGATAAAAGCGTTTTGAACACCATTGGTAAACGCAAGCACTGCATTTAATGGATCTGTTGGGTCTGATACAGATTCCATAAAACTTCTAGAACCTGACGATAAAATTGAAATTGCAACCGCTGTTCCTACTGCACCTGCTACTTGCTGCAGCGTATTCATAATTGCTGTACCGTGTGGATAAAGCTCTGGTGGCAGCTCGTTTAAACCATTTGTTTGAGCCGGCATCATAATCATGGAAACGCCAATCATAAGGGCAATATGCAAAGCAACAATAAGCGCTGTTGACGTTTCAAGTGAAATCGTTGAAAAGCCAAACATTGTCGCTACTACAATAATAAGACCAGGAATAACTAACCACTTAGGGCCAAAACGGTCGAATAGCCCACCCATTACAGGTGAAAGAAGTCCGTTCACAATTCCTCCTGGAAGAAGCATTAATCCGGCTGCAAATGTTGATAGAGCTAATGATGTTTGTAAGTATAACGGTAAAATCATCATGGATGACAAAATAACCATCATCGAAACTAAAATTAAGAGAAGCCCAATAACAAACATTGGGTACTTAAATGCTGTTAAATCAAGCATTGGTTCTTTCATTTTCACTTGACGAATTGAAAAGACTATCAAACCTAAAATCCCAACTACAAGGGCAATAATTACTTCGGTACTTCCCCAGCCACCGCCTTCTCCAGCGCTGCTAAAGCCGTACACAATCCCACCAAAGCCAATTGTTGAAAGAATAATGGACAAGATATCAATTTTTGGCTTTGTTGGTGTTGTAATGTTTTGCATAAAAAATGATCCAAACACCAAAGCCACAAGTAGTAATGGCAGCGAAATCCAGAAAATCCAGTGCCACGTAAGTGTTTTTAAAATCAGACCTGATACTGTTGGACCAACCGCTGGTGCAAACATAATCACAAGACCGATAATCCCCATCGCTCTTCCGCGTTTATGAGGCGGAATAATGACCAAAATGGTATTAAACATTAGGGGTAAAAGAAGAGCTGTTCCAATGGCTTGCACCACGCGAGCAATCATTAATACACTAAATGTTGGTGCGATTGCCGCGATAAACGTTCCAATAATGGAAAAGATAAGCGACGCAATAAATAGCTGTCTTGTTGTAAACCATTGAAGAATGAAGCCTGAAATTGGTACTAAAATACCAAGCGTTAATAAGTATCCTGTTGTAAGCCACTGTGCTGTTGTCTCATGAATACCAAAGCCAATAATTAAGTCACGAAGAGCCATATTTAAAGCTGTTTCACTGAATAGTCCGATGAACCCAGCGATTAGAAACGAAGCAATAATCGGCAAAGCTTTTACGTTAGGAGTTTGTGCAGCCTGCTGGTTACTCATAGTTAATTCCTCCCTCTTACTATCTTTTTATAAGTACATAACAGTATATAAGTAATGTCCTCAGCCTAAAGAAATATACCATTTATAGGATTATCATACAAGTTTAATGTTTGTAATTTCTTAAACTTTACTTTTTCTTTATTATACCCACTTCTTTCACTTAAACTATTACTATTGACTCATTTTTCCTATGCCAAACAAATCATTTATACTGGATACCGTTACCATAACAACCATATTTATTGCACCCTTTCAAAAAGTATGATAAAAATGTTTCCATTGCCTACCATTTATTTATGAATGGGGAGCTTATTACATTTGCTTAAAATCATCATCTAATAGATTTTAAGTATATAGATAAGGAGCCGTGGTTTAAGTGGCAAACATTTTAATGGTTAATTTCCCTGCAGAAGGACATGTCAATCCTACTATTGGTATTGTAAAAGCTTTTACAGAAAGAGGTGATAGCGTCCACTATATTACAGCTGGAAAATTCAAGGAACGCTTAGAAGGTGCAGGAGCAACCGTCCACCTTCAGCCTGATTTATTAAGCAAACTGCAAATTGATACGTATTCAACACAAGGGTTACATACCTTTTTAAACGTGAATATTCAAAACTCCATGGATACGTTAGAAGTGACAAAGAAGTTATCTGAGACATTTACATTTGATCTTGTATTTTACGAAAAATTTGGTGCTGGCCAGCTTGTAAGAGACTACTTACAAATTCCTGGCGTGTGCTCATCAGCCTCCTTTTTATTTCCAGAGGAATTTCACAAAAACATGCCTCTATCTCACTTACAACCAAATGAAGAAGCGCTAAATCTTCTTGAAAAAATGAAGACGCAGTACGGTGTGGAACCAGAAAATATCCAGCAGTTTATGAACAATTCTGCTGATTTAACATTTGTGTTTACGAGCTCATATTTCCAGCCTAACAATGAGCAATTTGATGAATCGAAGGTCTTCATCGGTCCGACTTTTCCTAATCGTGCTGATAAGGATAACTTTCCTATTGACATGTTAAAGAACGAACAAGTTCTGTTTATCTCAATGGGAACCGTACTTGATCACACTGAAGAGTTTTTTAACATGTGCATTGATGCCTTTGCAAACTTCGATGGTAAAGTTGTCATCGCTGCAGGTGAACGAGCTGACATGAATCAAATTAAAGAAGCACCTGAAAACTTTATCATTTCCGCTTACGTGCCTCAGCTCAAGGTCCTTGAGCACGCAGATGTGTTTATTACGCACGGAGGCATGAACAGCGTAAATGAAGCTATTCATTTTAACGTTCCGATGGTGGTCATCCCGCATGATAAAGACCAGCCGATGGTCGCCCAGCGCTTAACAGAACTAGAAGCGGGATACAGATTGCAAAAAGAGCACGTCAATTCAAACACGCTCAAAAAAGCGGTAAACGAAGTGCTTGCTAATGAGCAATACAAAGAAGGTATTCAAACCATTAACCGAAGCTTTCAAGAGTGTGGCGGTGCTAGAGAAGCGGTCCATATCATTGATCGATTTATTGCGCGTGAATTGTAATGAAAGCCTGCACCCTTAGCGTTGGATGCAGGCTTTTTTGAGTAATTCATTCATCTTTCCATACATGTTTTATCTGTTGAGAATCATGTTTTGCTAAGCTAACTACTTAAGTAGATTCGTAGTACTGCTTCCAATGAAGCAATCTATAAATAAATAATTTATTGCTGTACACCAATATACCTTTTTTATACAATTAAGTAAATAACAACAAACTATATTAAAGGTGATTAAAGAATGAAGAAATTAATCAGCTCGGTAGTTGTAGTAGGTTTATCTATTTTAGGGATTATTCTTACCTTAGGTGCAATTGGTACTACTCTGCTCGTTATTAGTGCTGCTGTTGGCTTAGGAAGAGATCATGTCGTAGGTTTTGCTGATAATAAATACATAATTGGAAGGCCTCCAACCTCTTATAATCTTTATGAAAAGAACAGCGGTACAACCATTTTAGATAATATAATAGGCTACAAGACAGAAAACGGTAAAACGTATGTGTTTAGTACAGACTCGAGCTATATTGTAATTGATGAAGAAAAGGAATCTTATCTGAAGAAAGAAGTGGAAGAAAGAGATGCCCGGTATGACAGACTTCTAAAAGAAATGGAAAGATTAGAATAAACGTCATAAAAAGGAGAACTTAAAATGGAGCTAGAAACTAGCAGGTTAAAACTCATACATGTACTTCAGAAACAGTTAAGGTTGCAGTTGAGCAAGGCTATGAGAATGGATCTCAAATCTTATATTAATTAAAGTAGCTACACAACAAGTCTAGTGACTGATTGTGTAGCTACTCTTTATTTTTCAAACAAAAACTGAGTCTTATCTCCTTTTAACTCAAGCTTCGCGTCAAAGATCTTGTCTCCTTTTTTAAAGCCTTTTATGAGGTTCGTTTGCCCGTCTTTTAACAGCTTTTTCGCATTGGCTTGCGAGATCGTTTTCCCAAGAATTTTTTTTGAAAATGTAAAATTGCACTGATTACTTTGGTAATTAGAACAGCCATAAAACGTTCCTTTGTCAACGATGTCACCATCACATTTTTTGCAGCTTCCTACTTTTGTTCCAGTCGTCTTACCTTTTCCACCTTTTTTACCTCTTGTTTGCTTGAACTCACTGAGATCAAATCCGTCAAATGACCAATGGTTGCTTTGTTCCTTTGCATCTTCAATTAACTTAAGAGAAAGCTTCTTCGCTTGTTCCATAAACTCTTGAGAAGATGCTTTTCCTTGACCAATTTCATGAAGACGCTGCTCCCACTTGGCCGTCATTTCAGGTGATGCAAGAATACTTGGTCCAATTGATTGAATTAGTACTTTTCCTTTATTCGTGGCAAACACCTGATTCTTCTTCACTTCGATATACTTGCGATCGCGAAGAACGCTAATAATTCCTGCACGTGTGGCTTCTGTCCCTAGCCCCTGCGTTTTGGTTAACACCTTCACAAGCTCGTTGTCATCTAAATGCTTTCCAGCTGTTTTCATTAGCGTGATAAGCTGACCTTCCGTGTAGCGCTTTGGAGGCTGTGTTTTTCCGTTTTTCACCTTTACATCCTGAACAATTCCTTCTTCTTTTTCCTCTAGTGAAGGAAGGTCTTGCTCATCCTCATCTGCGTCTTTTTCTTTTTGCTTCCCATAAATAACTTTGCGCCAGCCTTCTTGGATTTGCTCTTTTCCTTTTGAAATAAACGTTGCCCGTCCTTCGACGAGCGTGTGAATGGTCGTATAGTCGAAAATGGATTGCTTATAGTGTGCTGCAATTAATCTTTTGACAATGAGCGTATAAATGTTGGATTCTTCCCCTGACATTTTAGCTGGATCTGTCACCTGCTCTGTCGGAATAATGGCATAGTGATCCGTTACTTTCTTTTCGTTTACATACCGTTTATTATTCATAATGGACTCAATAGGAAGAGGGAAAAATTCCTTAAATGCACCAAGCTCACTAATCTTTGCAAGCGTATCTGGAAACATTCCCGCTTCTTCTTTTGTCACATAGCTCGAATCAGATCTTGGATAAGAGATAATCCCTTTCACATAAAGCTTTTGCGCAATTTCAAGCGTTTTTTGCGGTGAGTATTTGAACATTTTATTAGCTGTTGCTTGTAATGAGGAAAGGTTGAATAAAAACGGTGCTTGAAACTCTTTGCGCTCCTTTTCAATGGAATCAATAACCGCATTTTTCCCTTTACAAAACTGCATAATTTTATGGGCCATCTGCTCATCAGTTAAGCGAGAATCACCGTCTTTATGCCACTTACCGTGATATATTTTGTTGTCCATATTAAACGTAGCCAGCACTTCCCAAAACGGTTCAGACTTAAAATTTTCAATTTCATGCTCGCGCTTAACGATCAAAGCAAGCGTGGGCGTCTGCACTCGTCCTGTCGAAAAAACGTCTGAAATTCCTTTTTTCTGAAGCAAGAGCGTGTATGCTCTAGAAGCGTTCATTCCGATTAACCAATCCGCACACGCTCGGCTTAACGCTTCGTAATAAATATCTCTTGTTTCTTGTTCTTCTAACAGGTTTTCAAAACCGTTTATCACTGCTTTTGGCGTTAGCGAAGAAATCCAAAGGCGCTTCATCGGCTTGCTGTTTTTACAAAGCGTTAGGATGATTCGAATGATTGCCTCCCCTTCACGCTCAGCTTATCTCTATAATTATGCACATAATATTATTGTACATAATTGTACTCAATCTAAACGTTGAGGGAAAGGAAAAGAATAAGTTTAATCTAAATATTCAGATTTTATTATTGCACATAATAGATTCTATTGCTAAAATTCATTTAGGTTTATCTCCTATGAAAGCATAGTACAGAATTGTACAAAATTATTGGTGTGGAGGTTTTTATGGATAATTTAATCTATTTAGAGCATGACAAACCAATTAAATTTGGAACCTTACCTATCTGG
>NZ_BCVD01000154.1 GCF_001591565.1 Priestia flexa NBRC 15715
TGTCTCAGTCTCTTTTACTAACTCTCCATGAAACAGTAAAGCATATAAAGTGAAATTTACTAAACCTCAGTGCTATAATGCATTTTGTTAGCAACTCGAAATAATGGAGGGATATGAAAGTGACTGCTGAATTGTTTACACCTTATCAAGTGAAAGATGTAAAGTTTAAAAATAGAATTGTAATGTCGCCCATGTGCATGTATTCATGTGAAGAGGAAGATGGCATCGTAACAGATTGGCATCTGGCTCACTATACATCACGTGCTGTTGGCCAAGTTGGCTTAATCATGATTGAAGCTACTGCGGTAACACCTGAAGGACGTATTACATCACGTGATTTAGGGATTTGGAATGACGAACATGTTGAAGGGTTACAAAAGCTTGTTAATCAAGTGAAAGCACACGGTAGTAAAACCGCTATTCAACTTGCACACGCAGGCCGTAAAGCGACGGTAGATGGAACGATTTACGCTCCTTCTGCTATTGCATTTGATGATGAAAGTAAAACACCTGCTGAAATGACAAAAGAAGATATTGAGAGAACAATTGAAGCCTTTAAAGAAGGTGCAAAACGCTCAAAACAAGCTGGTTTTGATATTATTGAAATTCACGGAGCACATGGATATTTAATTCACCAATTCTTATCTCCATTAAGCAATAAGCGCACGGATGAATACGGTGGGTCTGCTGAAAACCGCTATCGCTTCTTACAACAAACGATTAACAGTGTAAAAGAGGTATGGGACGGTCCTTTATTTGTTCGTGTTTCTGCAACTGACTACGCTGAAGGCGGATTAACTATCGATGACCATGTTACATTCGCTAAATGGATGAAAGAACAAGGTGTTGACCTAATCGATGTAAGCTCAGGGGCACTTGTGCATACTAAAATTAACGTCTACCCTGGCTATCAGGTACCGTTTGCAGAAAAAATCAAGCACGAAGCAAACATTGATACAGGGGCTGTTGGTTTAATTACGAGCGGTCTTCAAGCGGAAGAGATTCTTCAAAGTAAACGTGCTGACCTCATATTCGTCGCGAGAGAACTACTGCGCGATCCGTATTGGCCACGCACAGCCGCCAAAGAGTTAAACACAACCATTGAAGCACCTGTTCAATATGAACGAGGTTGGTAAAAAAGTGAGGGCCTTTAGGGCTCCTCACTTTTATTCAATAGGAAAACTCACTAGGTCAGACGCAACCAGAGTATGTTTAAATTCCTTCATCGCCCCCTCTGCTAACTGCTTGACTGCTTCTCCTTGATATCTAGCACTTATATGAGTAAGAATTAGCTGCTGCACATTCGCTTGCCTAGCTACTTGTGCTGCTTGCTTGGCTGTAGAATGATAATAATCATAAGCCAGCTTTTCATCGCCCTCAGCAAATGTTGCTTCATGAACTAAAACGTTCGCATTCTCTGCAAGCATCGTGCTATTTTCACACATTCGCGTATCTCCTAAAATGGTTACGATTTTTCCTGGTTTGGATTCTCCAATGAATTCCGCTCCGTTAATTTCCCGCCCATCTTCTAGAAAAATAGTTTTGCCTTCTTTTAACTGCTTATAATGAGGTCCTGGTTGTACTCCAGCTTCTTTCAAACGTTCTACTTGTAGCGCACCCGGTAAGTCTTTTTCAACGATTCGATATCCATATGACGTTACGCCATGCTCAAGCTTTGCACATTCTACTTTAAACGTATCATCTTCAAATATAACCCCTTCATTGACTTCAACAACTTGAAGCCGATACTTCAAGTGCGTTTGGCTAACTTCTAACGCGACTTTAATAAACTGCTCAATACCAGGGGGACCGTATACGGTAAGAGGTTCTTCGCCTCCTTGAAACGATCTGCTCCCCAACAAACCCGGAAGGCCATAAATATGGTCACCATGCAAGTGCGTAATAAAAATTTTCTCGATGCGACGAGGGCGAATGGAAGTATGTAAAATTTGGTGCTGAGTTGCTTCTCCGCAATCAAAAAGCCATACGGCACTTCGCTCTTGCAGAAGCTGTAAAGCAATTGAGGAAACGTTTCGTTGTTTAGCTGGTACTCCGGCACCCGTTCCTAAAAATAATAGTTCCATGTGCTTCTCCCTTTCTACTTAATTCAAACATTAATCCGAACAAAAAGCCTGTATGCACATATTATACAGGCTTTTTACTTACCTATGCTACCTAATTGTTTGAAGCGCCTCTGTTAATACAGAAATAAGAAGGTTTAAATCTTCCTTTGGAATCATGAGAGGCGGTGAAAGAGTGAGCACATTGTTATGCCCGGCTACTGTTGCGCCATTCTTCCCAATAATGACTCCTTTTTCTTTACACCTTGCAATTACTTGATTCACTAACTGTATATCCAGGGGCACTTTGGAAATTTGATCAGAAACAAGCTCGATTCCTACCAGCAGCCCTTTGCCACGAATGTCGCCTACATACGGGTGTCCTTTCAATTCTTCTTTTAACTCTTTCAATAAATAGGTTCCCATCGTTTTTGAACGATTATATAAGCCTTCACTCTCCATAATCTCTAGGTTTTTGAGTGCAAGTGCACAGGCAGCTGGACTTCCTCCAAATGTGTTTACATGTCGAAAATATTCATACTGATCGCTACCTTTAAATGCTTCATAAATTTCTCGCTTGACCGCTGTTGCCGATAAAGGTAAATAAGCACTTGTAATACCTTTTGCCATCGTAATAATATCCGGCTTCACGCCATAATTCATAAATCCAAACGCTTCCCCTGTGCGTCCAAATCCACATATAACTTCATCTACAATCAATAACGCCCCGTGCTTTTCGCAAACTTCTTTTACCCCTTGCATATAGTTATCTGGTGGAATTAAAATACCTCCCCCTGTAATAATTGGCTCCATTATGACCGCAGCAATTGTTTCACTAAGCTCCCACGTCATCGTGTCATCAATCGTCTTCACCGACTGAAGCAGCTCTTTTGGTGCATCTATTTTATCGACACCTCGGTAGCTATCAGGGGGTGGAACATGAAGAAAGCCAGTTGCTAAAGGTTCGTACTTGTATTTACGCTGAGCTTGCCCCGTAGCTGACAGTGCCCCCATCGAGTTTCCATGATACCCACGGTAACGTGAGATAATTTTATAGCGCCCATGTTCTCCTCGTTGCTGATGATACTGTCTCGCAATTTTAAATGCGGTCTCATTCGCTTCTGATCCGCTATTAGAAAAAAAGATGACATATTCATCTCCTAGCATTTCATTGAGCTTTTCAGCTAATTGAATCGCAGGAGGGTGACTTTGCGTTAATGGAAAATAAGCTAGTTCTTTGAGCTGTTCATAAGCTGCTTGGGCTAGCTCTTCTCTTCCATAGCCTATATTTACGCACCAAAGTCCCGCCATTGCGTCTAAAAATCGATTTCCATCCTCATCTGTTATCCAAGCGCCCTTCGCTTTTTCTACTACCATAGTAGCTTCAGGAGAATAAGGTTTCATTCCGTGCCATACGTATTGCTCATCCTTATTTTTTAAGCTTTTATTTTTTTCGCCACTGCTAGCTTGAACCATTGCATTCACTCCTTCTGATTTTAGTAATTATATGGATGAAGAGACTTCGACCAAAGCCGAAGTCTCTCTTTTCATCTAATAAATATGTTAAAAATCAAAGCGTGATGTTATCATCTTTTTACGCGTATAAAAGTTCAATCCGTCTTTTCCATTGACATGTAGATCTCCGTAAAAAGAGTCTTTCCAACCCGAGAACGGGAAGAAAGCCATAGTAGCAGGCACTCCTACGTTGACACCTAGCATACCAGCATCCGCTTCTTCTCTAAATTGACGGATTGCTTTGGCATCCTTTGTATAAATTGTTGCACCATTTCCAAACCGAGATTTTTCAATATATTCTAACGCTTCATCTAAATTTTCGGCTCGAAGCAAGCTTAAAACGGGTGCAAACAGCTCTTCTTTTGCAATGGTCATAGTGGGCGTTACGTGATCAAAAATCGTGGCACCAAGAAAATTCCCTTCCGAATAATCTTCCATTTCCTTACGACCGTCTCTAATTAAATGAGCACCTTCTTCTACCCCGGCTTCGATATAGCCAAGTACTTTATCTCGATGCTCTTTCCGAATAACGGGCGTTAAAAGCACTTCATCCTGTAACCCACTACCCATAATTAATTCATCTGCTTTTTGCTTCAACTTCGCAACGAACTGTTCTTTAACACCGTCTACCACTACAACAGCACTGCATGCCATACAGCGCTGTCCAGCGCTACCAAAAGCAGAGCTTATAATGTGATTCACCGCTTTATCTATATCACAATCCGGCATAACAATATGATGATTTTTGGCACCAGATAAAGCCTGAACTCGCTTGCCTTGCGCTGCGGCTTGTTCATATACATACTTTGCAACTGGTTGAGAACCAACAAAAGACACTGCTTTAATATCCGCATGATCAATGAGACCGTTGACCACATCATGTGCACCATGCACAAGATTTAATACGCCAGATGGAGCTCCAGCTTCTGTGAACAATTCAGCAATCCGAGTAGCTAATAAAGGCGTGCGCTCTGATGGTTTTAATACAAATGTGTTTCCACAGACAATCGCTAGTGGGAACATCCAAAGTGGAACCATCATCGGAAAGTTAAACGGCGTAATTCCTCCCACAACCCCAACAGGATAACGATACATTTCTGAATCAATTTCTTCTGCAATATTACTAAGCGATTCACCCATAAGTAGCGTCGGTGCTCCGGCAGCAAATTCTACACATTCAATACCACGCTGGACTTCTCCATAAGCTTCTTTATAAGCCTTCCCATTCTCTTTTACTACGAGTCTTGCAAGCTCTTCATGATGTTCAATAAGCAATTGTTGAAACGCAAACATAAGCCTTGCCCGTTTCGGAGCTGGTACATGCTTCCATGCTTTAAACGCTTCTTTTGCATTTTTAACAGCATGGTCAACATCTTGTTTAGTTGAAAGAGGTACTTTTGCAAGCGTCTTTCCCGTTGAAGGATCAATCACATCTTGAAACTGATTGCTTGTTGAGGCAACCCACTTTCCACCTACATAGTTTCTTAATTGTTTGGTATCTTCATTCACGACTGACATCTAATTAGCCCCCTTTTAGCATACAATCTTACTTTTATTATCATGAATTCTTACTTCAGATTCATTAGACAGAATGTGAAATAGAAATTCTGTCTAGTTTCACACATTGGATAGTGAAATACGAAGTAAACCTAGTAAAATGAAAGAGAGCTCATGTAAGGGATGCTTTTTCTAGCTCATCAATAGCAGTAGTAGATGCGTTTAGTGCAAACAAATAGTCATAGGTCATGATCATAAATTCGATAGCCATTCGTTTTTCGTGAGCCATAAAATCAGAACCTAATAGCTTTTCAAGCTTTTCAATGCGATGATAAAGAGTCTGACGCACAATATATAAGCGCTTTGCCGTTTCTTGCTTTGATCCATTACATGCTAAATATACTTTTAGTGTTTCAAATAGCTTTGCATTAAATTTTCGATCATACTCGAGAACTGGCTGTAAATACTCCATCACCACTTCTTGTAATTCCCGCTGTTCATTGACTAACGAAATAATGCGGTACATGTGCAGGTCTTCATAAAAACAAATATGATTTTTCACTTGGTTGTGCAAAGTCATTTGAATGGAAACTGTTTTTCTAGCAGTTTCATAGCCTTTATAGATGTGATCTAAGCGTCTATTAAACTGTCCCACTCCTATCAGCTGCACCGCTAGTGATTTGTTGACTTCTTGCAAATCAACGTGGTTTATCCAACGGTTCAAACTTCTTTCTAATCTTTCCCTCCACGTAGTCACCTGACGTTTATTTAAAACAACCAGTACTAACTCTCTTTTCTTTTCTAAAATGAGAAGGTGAAAACCTTCTTGTTCAAAGATTGCTCGAATCGTCAATTTTAAGTACGTATGGTCTAGCTTGACATCTTGTATACATTGACAGCATATAACCGTTCCACCTTGGATTGGAAAGTCATGTAATACTTCTTGTAAACAATGTGTGATTTGAGATGAGGAAATTTCACCGTTTATCCACTGAACCATCCACTCTGTTTCTTGAACTCGCTTTTTTTCTTCAACATATAAGTCTCGTAAAAAATGCTGCGCTAGAGCTGTTGCTGTTCGATCAACCGTTAACATTTCAAGTTCCGTAAAAAAATCATTGGTTGAAAGAATATATAGCTCTGCATAGCTTTCGCCTAACAGTTGAATTGAATGGGTAAAAAAAATACTTTGATTCTTTTTTTGTTTAGTAATATGATGCTGTAATAATTGTTGTTGGGGTAAGTCTAAACAGGCTGGAAAAAGCGTTACTTCACTATGTATACGAAGCCCGGCTAAAAGTCCGGTTGATTCGCAAAGATGCTGTAAAATATCTTTTGGATCGTTGACAGAAAGCAGCATTTGATTCAGCTGCTGAGAGTAATTTTCTAAATTGGAAATCATTAAATACTGCTGATTAACTAGTAGCGCATGCAAATCTTGCGTTATTTCAACAAACGGGACTTCTTCATGAAATAAAATAATGGGAAATTCGTGTTCATTTGCAAATTCAATAACGTTTTGAGGAATCTGAGAGGTATACGTACCAAGCTCGATACAGAGCCCCGAAGCTTGACATTCAATTAGCTGTTTCAAAAATGAAAGGCATAATTCATTATCTTCCTTCCACCCTACACCAGTTGAAAGAATTAATTCATTCCCTTTTAAAAGCTCATTCACGCGAGTCACTTCCATCACGTGAACCCATTTTACCCGATTTGTGAGACCGACTTTACCTGTGATTACTTCACAGCTGTTAAAATGCTTTCTTTTTAAAACCTCATTAATTGTCAAATAAGATTTCAAACTCACACCACCCTTAATCAGTCTATCTCTTTATATTAACTTAAGTTTTCTGAAAAATAAATCATTTTATCTCTTTATACTTTTTTAGAATATAACTCGCTGCTTACATGGAATTACTCAAAAAAAAGCTATAAATCATTATGCGATTTACAGCTTCTCAGCGGCTACTTGCAGTGTTTTAAAAAAACCATGCCTTTTTTTTGCTTGCTCTTTTATTCTCTGAATTTCCTGTTTATAGAAACGTAGGTCGTGAAGTGACACTGCATTAAGCATTTCCATCTTAAGCTTATCTATTACTTTTCTTTCCTCAACTGTCATCACATCTAAATCTTTCTCATTCATCATCTCTGTTTCACACCCTTATCATTTATAGGTATATTTAACGTTTACATTTTTGTTTCAAAAAAACTTTTATACTATACTATTTACTACAAATCCCTCCCTAACTAAACCCTTTTCCCATTGTTGTAAATGAAATGTAATAACTGTTTGTAATACGTAACACTTGACATGAATAGTAACGAAAAAAATATGAGTTAGTTTCACTTTTTGCGCTATTTTTCAAAATAAAT
>NZ_BCVD01000155.1 GCF_001591565.1 Priestia flexa NBRC 15715
ATAAATTATATCTATATTATTATCTATAATAAAATGAATACGTCATTACATAGTTCACATATAGAAGGCACTCGCTAAACAAAAAGCCATTTACATATAAAAGCAAAAGTGTTACCTAGAAGCCCTGAATTGTAAGAACATAGTATTCTTCCGCACATTTCTCTACTTTTAACTATAAGCATTTACCCTTTTTTATCTCCATGATATGATGGGGTAAACGAAAAAAGGAACTGATACCATGCCCAAAACAATCGCTTGCCTACATGCACACCACTCAAACATCGAAGTCATTGAAAAAATGCTTAGCTCCCATCAAGCTGAACTCATTCATTTCGTCGAACCCGGATTCGACCGACAAAAAGCTGATGCTCACTTTAAACCAGAATTTATTCAAAGTAAGCTCGCCAATACAATGAGCTGGATTTCTTCTTGTCACGTAGATGCTATTTTAGTAACCTGCACCTTTTTCACGGCTCACCTACCGCTAAACGACCTCTCAGTTCCCATTATTAAAATTGACGAACTATTATTTACACAGCTAAAAGCTGAAAAAAATCCTGTTATCCTTGCCTTTACCAACCCCCAAACAGTTGATGGTACCATGCAAGCACTAGCTAAATTTGACTCTTCTATAGAAGCTAAGTCTCATCTAATTCCTAATACTTTTCATCTGATTATGAACGGGGAAAAACAAGAGTATCTAGATGTTGTGTCTCAAGGGTTAGCGGAACTAACAAAAGCGTATCCAGACCATAGGGTTTATGCTGCGCAGCTGTCGATGGTGGATGCTGCGGTTGTTGCGAGAGAAGTTGATGGAGTTGAGGTTGTGCATTATGGGGAGTTGGTTGGGGAAGGATTAACAGAATAATTAAATTTAGCTCGAGTTAAGTTGATCATCTTTTCTCTTCCATATTGTATAATTAAAAAGTTACTACTATTGGTTCTTTCCTATTGATCTTTCTAGCAATTTTTATTATAATAGAAGCTAAGCTTTATTCTAAACCGAAAGGATGTTCTTATTTGGTAATGAAAGATATTAAAGTAGCTGAACTGTTTGCCGGTGTTGGCGGATTTCGTTTAGGCTTAGAAAACGCAGGAGGTTTTGATGTTAGTTGGATGAATCAATGGGAGCCATCCACTAAAAGTCAGCATGCGTTTAACTGCTATATAGAAAACTTTGGAGATGACTCGTCTCATGTAAATGAGGACATCGCGAAAGTATGGAAAGACATCACAGATCACGATTTATTAGTTGGTGGTTTCCCTTGTCAAGACTATTCGGTTGCACGTTCCTTATCTGGTGAAAAAGGTATTCAAGGTAAAAAAGGGGTTCTGTTCTGGGAAATCATGAACATCGTCCAATATAAAAAGCCAAAATACGTTCTTTTAGAAAATGTAGATAGATTGTTAAAATCACCCTCTAAACAACGTGGAAGAGACTTCTCTATAATGTTAACAGCATTTCGTGATGCTGGCTATTACGTTGAGTGGCGTGTAATTAATGCAGCTGATTATGGTTTTGCTCAACGCAGACGTAGAGTTTTTATCTTTGCTTACACAGTTGAAACTGAATTTGCAACACAGCAAGCTAAATTAGATGAAAAAGATATTCTTCATAAAAAAGGGTTCTTTGCTCCTTCATTTAAAGTCGAAAAAGAACCTTCATTAAAACATAAAGATAAATCTGTTACGTTACCACGTGATATCGTCGATGTCTCCGATGAGTTTAGCGAAAATTATCGAAATGCAGGTATTATGCGTGATGGTAAAGTTTATACAGCTGAACTAATTCCTCTGACAAAATCGCCAAAAACTTTGGGTGAAGTAGTCGAAGAAATTTATCAAGAACTCGGTCCAGTAGATGAGAGATTTTACCTTGATGAATCGAAGATTAATAAAAAAGGACGCACTGAACTAGAAGAATTAAAATACCTTAAAGGTCCGAAAAAAATTGAGAGAATTGCACAAACAGGCCATAAATATATTTATTCAGAAGGTGGAATGTCCTTTCCAGACCCCCTTACGCTGCCAGGAAGAACAATGCTAACTAGTGAAGGTACTTCAAACCGCAGTTCACACGTTATTGAAGATCCTTATACTAAACGCCTTCGTTATTTATCACCAGAAGAGTGTGAACGATTAAATGACTTTCCTGCAAAATGGACTGAAACAGGGATGCCTTTAAGAACTCGATATTTTTGTATGGGAAATGCTTTAGTTGTAGGACTAGTAGCATTAATGGGTGAAAGAATTAAAGAGATTTATAATCTAGATGTGGAAAAATTTTACGAACAGGGTTTTGAACAACCAACAATGTTATAAGAAAAAGGCTTCTACGGTTAATGTAGAAGCCTTTTTCTTATATTATTCACCAAATCTAGCAATATATACCTTGATATATTATAATTACACTATATCCTTTAATTGTAAAAACACAAATAGTATAAGGAGTTAAGCAATGGAATATCTAACAACTGATGAAGTAATGTTGAAAGCAAAAGAAGCTGAAGGTAAAACATTTAAAGAAATAGACTCTTACAATCGACTCTCTAACAAAAATTCTAAGGGGGGCTTTGGTCAAGTTATTGAAGAGAGCCTATTTGGCTATAAGATTAATTCCGATGCTCGACCAGACTTTGAACATTTAAACTTAGAACTTAAAGTGACCCCTTTTAAGCAAAACAAAAATAAAACATTCTCTGCAAAAGAAAGATTGGTACTTAATATTATTAATTACATGGAAGAAGTTAAGTACACGTTTGAAACATCAAGCTTTTGGAAAAAAAATCAAAACCTTTTATTAATGTTTTACGAATGGATTCCAGGTATAGAGCGCGAAGATTTAAAGGTGTTTAAAAGTATTTTATTTACTTTTCCAGAAGCGGATTTAGAAATTATTAAACAAGATTGGCACACAATAGTTAATAAAATTAAGGCAGGAAAAGCTCATGAACTATCTGAGGGAGATACAAACTACCTCGGTGCTTGCTCTAAAGGAGCTAATAAAAATTCTTTGCGGGAACAACCTAACTCTCCTCTACGTGCTATGCAACGAGCTTTTTCTTTAAAACAATCGTATATGACTGCTCTAGTAAGAAAATATTTACATAGCGATCAATTAGTTAGTTTTACCTCGGCTAACGAGTTAAAAAAGAAATCATTAGAAGAAATTTTAGCTGATAGGTTTGCACCATACAAAGGACTAACACCTACAGAGATGGCTGCACGTTTGAACGTTAACAGTAATCCTAAAGCTAAAAGTTTTATTCCTCAAATTATTAGCTCTTTGCTTGGTATTAAAGGTACGAAATTAGATGGAATTGAAGAGTTTTCCAAAGCAAATATTCAGTTTAAAACAATTAGACTAAAACCTAATGGCGTTCCTAAAGAAAGTATGTCTTTTAAAAATATAGACTTTAATGCTTGGGCTACAGAAAGTTGGGAAGAAAGTGAACTTCGACAAACTTTCTATGACACAAAGTTTTTATTCGTTGTATTTCAATATAAAGAAACTGAAAAAGAGAATCCGAACCGAGAAGTATACTTTAAAGGTATTAAACTTTGGAATATGCCTGTTAATACAATTGAAACCAAGATGAAACAGTTATGGCAAGAAGTAAATACCATTCTTCAAAACGGTGTTGTTATCCAAGAAAAGCCTTACGGCAAATCATCTAGAACACATAATAACTTTCCTAAAAAGGATTTTAACGGTGTAAGCCATATTCGCCCTAAAGCTCAAAATAGCAATGATAAAATAACACTACCAGACGGTCAAATGATTACAAAGCAATGCTATTGGTTAAATGATACTTATATTGCTTCTCTACTTAAAGATTTATATTAAAAAAGTAGCGGTTCATACACCGCTACTTTTTATTAATTCAATCTACCGTTTAAACTACTTATATTAATTACTACAGGCTGCACTTGCTTTAACGTCCCATCAGGTTGTAACATCGGACCGTATACTACACACTGCCCCTTCTTTAATGTTGATAATTTCTTTTCCCATTCTTTGCGAACTGTACTATCTTGAGAAAGATTTGATGCAATTGCACTAATTTCGTTTTCTGGTGGCATAAAATTAATTATAATAAGATTTAGAGGTGGTTTCAAATATCAACATTTACCTTTAACAGAGCCTTATTAATAAAAAAGGCAGATATTTTAATCTGCCTTAATCTTAAACCGGTCCCTCTTCTTCCCACTCTGCTGATCAAACTTCGCTTTCAGCGCCGCAAGTTCCATATCTAGCGTTTTCATAATGGTCGCAACCTCTTGGTCCGTGTATTCGTAGTTATTTCTGTTTGAGCAGTTTCCAAGCAGCTCCATTAAAGCAATAATTTTGTTTGTTCTGGCTTCCGCTACGCGGATAAAGCGCTCTCTTTTCGTTTCTTTCATAGGCATTCTCCTACCTGACTTTTTATCTGTTTATTCACTTACTATCCAATATACAGAATATACTGATTTCACTCAAGACTTCTTTACTATATTTCAGGTATGAGGTAACGTATTTCATATCCATTTTTAATTATATCGGACCTTTTTTCATACTTTTTAACTACTTAATTTAACAAATATTACATTTTATTTTAAAAAAATCCATAACTTATTTATGTTACGATAAAAGTAGTTCGCACATGAAGAACTTACCACTATTTTGACGGAATGGAGTAATTGAGATGGAGCATGAGTTAAAAGAAATTATTAAAGAATGTAATTTGTTAGTTAAAGCTGAACGCTTTGATGAATTAATGGAGTACTATACTGAGAATACTATTTTAGCAATCAAGCCGGGATAAATAGCTCGTGGAAAAGAGGAAATTAAGCGGGCATTCATTAAAATTGCTCAGCACTGCAACCATACAATTGTTCCAAAAAAATCAAGATGTAACTGGCTATGCATCATTGATAACTCATACGGAACATCATTAATTGGAAGTGAAGAGAAAGTTTAATACTTATGTTTACCATAAAAATCCCGCTATCAACTTTATGTTAATAGCGGGATTTTCAACTTCTCGACTACTCTTCATTACTTATAAGGTGGACCTTTCGGCACGTTCCCAAAAGGTGAAGTAGAATACATCATTTCTCTGTATGTAATCATCATGCTTTGGCTTTTTATTGCATCGACTTGTTCATTGTAAGATGAAACAAGCTTTTCAATTTCTTCTTCTACCGTTTCTAAAAGCGCAATGCTTTTTGTTTTTTGTTCCTTTGCTTCTTCTACAATCGCGTTTATTACTTTACCTTTGCTATCGTCTTCCACTACAATTTTCTGGATTTTCTTTTCCAATGCGTCGTCAATAGCGGCAATTTTATCCGTGAGCTCTGTAAATTGTTGGGTTCTATCCGTCAAGTCTTCTTGCGGCGAGACGCGCTCAAACATAAACGCTGTTTTGCTTTCATTTCCTTCCATCTGTTATCCTCCAGGCACATAGTTAAATAGAATACTAAGATCTCGGTCCTTGCTGAAAAGCTGTTCGATATTGGACTTTGTTGACTCTAAAAAGTCTTCGTTATCCGTCAAGCTTTTAGTTAAACCTTCCATCAAGTGAGAAATATCCATGCCGCTTAAACCGTTAAACTGTTCAGTTACTTCTACTTTATCAATTTGCACAGGTGAAAAGTAAGGTAAAAACACGTGCTTTCGTAAAAGCGGAAGCTGACCGCACGGGTTCGTTTCAATATTACGGATATCGCTAAGCACCTTTTGCTTTTGATTTTCATAATCATCAATAATATGCTCTTGAAACCTTTCAGCAATTTTAGTGATATACGTTTTCTTTTTCTGAAGCTCCTGCTGTCCTTCTTGGTACATGCGCACCGCAGCCGAAATGTTTACTTTAATTTCTTGATTTCCACCAGTCATCAGCACCAAATCATTACCTAAATATCCTTGGTTTTTAGAAGCACCTAGCGCATTTAGCATTTCAGTAATTCCATGACTTGCAATAATTTCTTCCATAACTGACCCTAGCTCTTCATGTAATCGCTTAGCGCTCGCTTGCATATTTTGCACTTCATGATAAATGGCAATAGCGGCATTCACATCACCAGCCATTACGTTAAACCCGCTGGCCATAGCTGCTTGACCTGCATATGGACTGTACTTCGTACCTTCCATCATTTCTTCTGACATTTTGCGGTTCTCGTCGATGCTATTAATTTTTTCTTCAATGATTTTTAATGACTTTTCAATGTTCGCAAGCTCTTCCACTGCGACTTGCTTCTGTGCGTTTGTAATATAGCCTGCGTTTTTCAATTCACCAAAAATCACATCTGCATTCGACGTGATGTTCGTAACCTTTTCAAGCAAAGGCGGCACTTTTTTATTGACGTCTGAAATCATGTCATCAAGGTCTTTGCTGAAATACGTGCCAACAGCAGCTCCTACTCCGTCGTTCATAATTTTATCGACGACGTCCATATTCACACCCGTTAAGTCTTCAATCCCTTGATTGTTTCCACCGTTCTGAAATCCCTCTGCATACACTAATGCAAAATCTTGTAAGCTTTTAACCTCTGAATCTGGAATTTTGTCAATAATAGCTTTTAGACCTGGCTTGTCAGGATTCGTATCAATCATGGTGACATCACCCAATGTGAAAAACCCTCGAATATTTGCCAGGGCGTTCAATGGATCATCAGAAGAAATAACCTGGTGAATGACCGTACCTTTTTCTTTATAATACGCTTCTGCGAAAGTTTTAAGTTCGTTCTGAGGGAGAGAGTAGATGGCTTTATAGTCAGTAGAGCTTATATTAAACTTTTCTTTAACTGCCTCGGCAAATTTATAATCATTTTGATAAAGCTGAAAATACGTTGATTGCGCACCATTTACACTGTAAATTTCGTCAAAGTTTCCATTTAGCAATTGCGAAACGGTATTATTATTATGAGCTAACGAATGTGACAACCCAATGGTACTAGAAATCTCTTCTACTGATGCTCTCTCTTTAAACTCTTTCTGAGCTTCCTTCACAAAAGTGTTTGTACTATCTGCTTGGGCAGTATCTACCCCAGCCTGCATTGCTCGTATATTATACAGCCAATCATTAGCGTCTGTTGTACCTTGAGATATTACGTACATTTCGTTTACGTCCTGCTCTTTTGAATAGATATGTATAGCCGTTCCGTCATAAGAAGAATTCTCATCTTTCGCTATTTGATTAATTTCAGAAGAACGCACAACGCTTATTTCTCC
This sequence comes from Priestia flexa NBRC 15715, assembly GCF_001591565.1. GTDB lineage: Bacteria > Bacillota > Bacilli > Bacillales > Bacillaceae_H > Priestia > Priestia flexa. The sequence continues at coordinate 7,214 of NZ_BCVD01000155.1, forward strand.
CTTTAAAGGCTTACCTGTTTCTTCAATATAAATCCGCTCTACTTCTTGCGCAAACTCTTCTTTACTTATATCCTTATAACCTAGGTCTGTAATTCTTAGCCATAGTTCATTTGTTTCTACAAGTTGGTTATCACTCATTCATTGTTCACTTTCTTTCTTTTTTAAAAATT
>NZ_BCVD01000156.1 GCF_001591565.1 Priestia flexa NBRC 15715
GATTCATATAATTATACAAAAGCAGAAAACGATGTACCATCACTTACACAAGCATCTACCTTTCAGTCAAAAGCGTAGAGAATGAAGGAGAGAATGTAATGATTTCAACTTTTCATGGGCTGCAGGTTGCAAAGAGAGGCATGGATGCGCAGCAGTCAGCACTATACACAGTGGGGCAAAATATCGCCAATGCTAACACGCCAGGCTATACTCGTCAGCGTGTTACGTTTGAAGCGAGTACGCCTTACCCAACACCGGGAATGAACCGTCCAGGAGTGACGGGTCAACTTGGTACGGGAGTGGATGCCAAAACGATTGAGCGTGTGCGCGATCAGTTCCTTGATGTACAGTACAGAGGAGAAACAGTTAAGGTAGGCTATTGGAATGCCAAATCGGCAGCCATTGACAAAATGGAAGAGATTCTAAATGAGCCATCTGAAGACGGATTGTCAGCAACATTTGATCAATTTTTCGAAGCGCTTCAAGACGTTGCTGCAAATCCATCAAATGCCGGTGCTCGCTCTGTTGCACGTGAGAGAGCAAATGCAATTGCCGATACATTTACGTATCTATCCACATCGCTCGAAGTCATTCAAGGTGATTTACAATCTGAAATTGATGTAACCGTCAAGCAAATGAACTCGGTTCTTGAGCAAATCAATAACGTTAATAAACAAATTAATGATATTGAAGTGCACGGCTATTTGCCAAATGATTTATATGATGAGCGTGACCGCTTACTAGACGAACTTTCACAGTTTGTAGAATTTGACATACAGTATGATCAAACAAGCGGTAACAGCCTGCCCGTAGCCGAAGGAACCGTGACGGTTACGATGCAAACCGCAAACGGTCCTGTTACGTTAGTAAATGGCCAAACTCGTCAAGCTGCAGCGTTTACGATAAACGATACGGACGGAAGCGTAACGGATGTTCGTGTAGGTGGCCAAACGCTTTCGCCAGCCAACCTTTCACAAGGTAAGCTTAAAGGATTGATTGAATCAGCAGGTTACGTAGACGAAAATGGCCAAACAAAAGGTGTATATTCTGACATGCTAGCGTCTCTTGATAAAATGGCCTTTGAGTTTGTGAATTGGTTTAACAGCCAGCACGAACAAGGCGTAACGTTAGATGGCCAAACGGGTGTATCTTTCTTTAATCCAATTACGGAGGGAAAAGGCACTGCGAAAAGCATTACGCTATCAAATGAAATTATTCAAAGTACCAACAACATAGCTGCTGCTTCTCAGTCAGAAATAGAAGGAGATCGTAAAGGAGATGGAAGCAATGCGCTAGCGCTCGCTAACTTCCGTGATAGCGTTCTTATTCATCTTACTGACGATCAAACTGTATCCATGAAAGAATATTACCAGTCTCTTATTGGCCAAATGGCGGTTAACGGCCAGCAGGCAAACCGCTTAAAAGGAAACTCAGAAACGCTTCAACAAGCCGTGGAGCAACGAAAACAATCGACGAGCTCCGTTTCAATCGATGAAGAAATGAGCAATATGATTCAATTCCAGCACGCTTATAATGCAAGTGCCCGCATGGTGACAATGATTGATGAGATGTTAGATCGCATTATTAACGGATTAGGAACGGGTGGTAGATAACGATGCGAATTACACAAAGCATGCTAGCGGCCAACTCATTACGACATATTAACAGCAGTTATACTCAGCTCCAAACCTTGCAAAATCAGCTGTCAACGGGTAAGAAAATTACGCGTCCATCGGATGATCCTGTTATCGCTACAAAGGGGATGGCATACAGGTCTAACCTATCTGAAATTGATCAATACAAACGAAATTTAACCGAAGCCTATTCGTGGTTTGATAACTCTGAAGCGGGGCTTGAACAGGTTAACTCCATTTTTCAACGTGCCAAAGAGCTAATGGTACAAGGAACAAACGGTACGAACGACGGACAAGATCGCCAAGCAATTGCCCGTGAAATTGAACAGCTGAAGCTTGATTTTATGCAGGTAGCCAATACGCAAGTAGCGGGAAGATATATCTTTAACGGCGTGAACGTAGGAAACGCGCCCGTTACTCAAAATGCGGATGGCTCGATTGCGTCCGAAATTAATGCCGATCCGTTTTCAGTTGAAGTATCAAAAGGCGTCAGCCTACGCGTCAATATTAATGCTGACCGTATCTTTTCGCAAGAATCGTTTGATTTCATCGATAGTATTCAAGCGGGTTTTGAAAACAACGATGTTGAATCGCTTCAACAATTATCAACACAAGTTAATGACTATTTATCAACTCTATCAGCAGAGCGCTCAGAGCTCGGTGCGAGAAACAATCGCCTGGAGCTCATTGAAAATCGCATTGCTTCTCAAGAAATTACTGCTAGCCGCATGATTTCAGATAACGAAGATGCTGATATTGAGAAAGTTATTACGGACTTAACCATTCAAGAAAGCGTGCACCGTGCTTCCTTATCGGTTGGTGCCAAACTAATTCAGCCAACGCTTCTTGACTTTTTACGCTAAACCAAAACTCCTTCTTTGAAGGGGTTTTTTTAGGAGGAATACTGATGCAAGTTAGTACCATACAGGCCTCTTACGCCATGCCACCCATCATTCAGCCGCAGCCAGTCGACGTTTCGACAGAAAAAATCCAGGTCATTGTCGAAAAGACACCGTCGCGGCTTACTATTGACCAAACTAAGGCGTGGGAAGAAATGAACCTGCAATCAATTTTAAAAAGCATGGACGAAGAAGCGAATGAAGGTAAACAAGCGGTGATGGAATCTATCACAAAAGCAGTCCAAGAAGGAAAAGAGTTAATGAAAATTGAACAAGGTGGTAACCCACTCGCTAATCAAGCCAAGCGCAACAGCGAAAAGCCCATCTATCCAAGCAACATAACCTTTATTCCAAGTCCGTTTAGTGTCAAAATAAACTATGTACCTGAAACACTATTAATCTCAACAATTAAACAAGAGGTGTAGCTCATGCTTAAAACAGCTTATCACGGTGATGTTCAAATTGAACAACCCTCATTAACATTTGAAAAAGGTCTTCCAGGGTTTCCATACGAAACGCAATTTGTGGTCTTGCCACTTCCAAACGCTGATATGTTCCACGTGTTACAGTCTACGAACACGCAGGAAGTTGCGTTCGTGATGACCGAGCCGTTTCAATTCTTCCCAGATTATGACTTTAAATTAGATGAGACAACAGTCAAGCAGCTTCAGCTGGAAAGCGGAAGTGACGCTGCTGTATACGTTATTTTAACAATGCATGACGACGTTACTAAAATTACGGCAAATCTGCAGGCGCCAATTGTTATTAATACAAAAAACAATCAAGCCAAGCAAGTTATCTTAAACAACGAAGCCTACCAAACCAAGCACGCGCTGTTTCAACCCGTAAACAACTAAGGAGGGAACGACCATGCTAGTCCTAACGCGTAAAACGAACGAAACAATCAAAATCGGTGAAGACATTGAAGTGACCGTTCTCTCTATTAGCGGTGACCAAGTCAAGCTCGGCATCAAGGCCCCGCGTGACGTCGAAGTCCATCGCCAAGAAATCTATGAAGAAATCCAGTTAGAAAATCACCAGGCATCCAAGCCGGTAGCCAATATGATGGACATCTTACAAACAATAAATGACACCAAACCAAGACCCTAAACCGTCTTGGTTTTTCTTTTGAAAAAAGTAAAGAAACCGCTAAACAATCCAAAAAAAAAGACGATATCATTCTTGTAAAGACAAACTGCCAGGCGGCCGATTGGCAGGGAGTTAAAACAAGCTCACACGGACGTGGGCAAAAACATATTCAAGGAGGAAATGAAAATGAGAATTAATCATAATATTGCGGCGTTGAATACTTATCGTCAGTTGAATAGTGCTTCAACTGCACAATCAAAATCTATGGAGAAATTATCTTCAGGTCTTCGTATTAACAAAGCTGGAGATGACGCAGCAGGTCTTGCAATCTCTGAAAAAATGCGTGGACAAATTCGCGGATTAGACCAAGCATCTAAAAACTCTCAAGATGCAATCTCTTTAGTTCAAACAGCTGAAGGTGCTCTAAATGAAACACATGATATTCTTCAACGTATGCGTGAATTAGCGGTACAAGCTGGTAATGATACAAACACTACTTCTGACCGTGAAGAAATCCAAAAAGAAATTAACCAAATGACATCTGAAATTAACCGTATTGGTAATACAACTGAGTTTAATACTCAAAAACTTCTAAATGGCTCTAAGGACTCAGCTACTACAGGTTCTAAAGCTAAAATTGAATTTGATTTAACTGGTATGACTGGCGGGAAAGTCTCAGCACTGGGAATTGAAGAAGCTTGGGATACTGATATTGCTACTACTGCAGGAAACCTTAAAGCTACTATTGAAGCTGACGCAGATTTAAATGCTAAATATACGGTTACTGTTACATCAAATAAAGTAACTATTGAAGCAAAAGCAAATGGTGAAGACAATGCATTAAAAGCAGATTTATCTGGTGCAACAGCTGTTACATCATCTGCAGTAACTACTACTGCAGGAGAAGATGATGGTGCGGCATTGAATTTCCAAATTGGTGCAAATGAAAATCAAAGTTTAACATTAGATATTTCTGATATGAGAGCAGTTGCATTAGGTATTTCTACAACAGGTAACGCTGATGCAAAATTAGCAGTAACAGATGGTACAAGCAATACAACTACAGAGCAAGCTCTTAGTGTATTAACACATGATGATGCTGCAGCAACTGTAACAACTATTCAATCAGCTATTGATAAAGTATCTGCTGAACGTTCTAAACTTGGTGCGAACCAAAACCGTTTAGAGCACACAATTAACAACTTAAGCACATCTTCTGAAAACTTAACTGCTGCGGAATCTCGTATCCGTGACGTAGACATGGCTAAAGAAATGATGGAGCAAACTAAGAACTCTATTCTTTCTCAAGCAGCACAAGCAATGTTGGCTCAAGCAAACCAACAACCACAAGGAGTTCTACAACTTCTTCGTTAATTTTAGATTATTTAAAAGAGACTCTAGTATAACTAGGGTCTCTTCAGACTGTAGACAAACTGGAAGAAATCCAGTTTGCCTACAGTCTTTTTTATTTTACAATGGAAGTACTACATAACTTGAGGTGATTGACATGCTTTCGAAACATAATCCCATTCAACGAGATCAATTAGAAATGATTACGTTAAATCAATTGGTACCGGCCAGCCACTTGGTTCGTAAAATAGAGGCAGCACTTGATTTTTCGTTCATCTATGACTTGGTGAAGGACATGTATTCAGAAATCGGTCGTCCCAGTATTGATCCTGTCATCTTAATTAAATTGACCTTCCTTCAATACACGTTTGGAATCCGGTCCATGCGCCAAACGATTGAACAAGTGGAAACCAATATGGCCTATCGCTGGTTCCTTGGGTATGGTTTCCACGATAAAGTGCCTCATTTCTCTACGTTCGGAAAAAACTATGAACGCCGTTTTAAAGATACCGATCTGTTTGAACAGATTTTCTATCGCATCTTAAAGGAAGCTGCCGAGAAAAAGCTAATCAGTGCCGAGCACGTTTTCGTGGATTCGACCCATGTTAAAGCGAGTGCGAACAAACGCAAATTTGAAAAGAAAGTCGTTCGCAAAGAGACACGCGCGTATCAGGAACGCCTTCAAGAAGAGATTAACCAGGACCGGGAAGATCACGGAAAAAAACCATTTCCTCCGGACAAGTTTGAGAAGGAAGAGAAGAAAGAAATCAAAGAAAGCACCACCGATCCAGAGAGTGGTTACTATGTGAAGGATGAACGGACGAAGCAGTTCGCCTATTCTTTTCACGCAGCCGCGGATCGTAACGGTTTTGTGCTTGGCACCATGGTCACACCTGGCAACACACATGATAGTCAGATTTTAGAGCCATTGGTCGGAAAGGTCATCGAGAGAGTCGGAAAGCCTGAAGCGGTCGCCGCAGATGCCGCGTACAAAACTCCTGCGATTACCCGTTACTTATTGGAACAGGGGATGACCCCTGCCTTGCCATACACACGACCACGTACGAAAAAAGGTTTTTTCCGAAAACATGACTATGTGTATGACGAATACTTTGACTGTTATCTTTGCCCGGCAGGTGAGATCTTGGCCTACTCGACAACGAATAAAGAAGGATATCGGGAGTACAAATCGCCAAAACAGATTTGTGCGACATGCCCATTTTTAGCCAGATGTACGGAGAGTAAAGACCACCAGAAAGTGGTGACGCGTCATATTTGGTAGGAATACGTAGAAGAGGCAGACCATCTTCGCTATCACGCAGAGGTGAAAGAGATTTATGCCAAACGTAAAGAAACCATTGAGCGTGTATTCGCAGATGGAAAAGAAAAGCATGGCATGCGTTGGACAACGTTAAGGGGACTTAAAAAATTGTCGATGCAGGCGATGCTTACTTTCGCTGCCATGAACCTGAAGAAGATGGCCAACTGGACGTGGCAAGGTCCAAAAATGGCCTAAATGATGAACTCGAAGAGGTCTGTCTTTTTATTAAATAGCTTCAAATCCCATAAAAAGCTAAAAAGGGGTTCGGAATGAGACCATTCCGAACCCCTTTTGTCGACAAACTGAAGAGACTCTAGTATAACTAGGGTCTCTTTTACTTTTGATATAGGTCATGGTGTTAATGATTTGGCACTACTGACGCTAATTTAGGTAATCAAAAGTCTGATTGATACTAGAGTCTTTTTTATGATGAAAGGAGCATTCCAGTGGACGTAGCAAAACTTTCAATGGCCCTAAGCAAATCTAATACTCAGCATCAAGCTTCTCTGTCCGTAATGAAAATGGGGATGGGTAACGCAGAACAGCAGGGTGAAACCATTCAAGAGCTTTTAAGCTCAGCTGATGTAAAAGTCATTCAGCATGCTGCTCAAGCCTCATCTTGGTGGAAACATTGATCTTAGAAAATAAATTTATATTTTCATATGTAGAGTATAAACAATACGAATTCAGCCCATACTAATATCAAGGTATTCCCCTATCCCCTTTTTTATTGATCTTCTCCCGTGAGAAGGTCTTTTTTTATGAAAAAGGCTGAGACAGAAGTATTTCAGCCAACGATAAGCCTGAACGATTGAGAGCTCGCAACTCTTAGTTGTCCAGGCTTTTTTGTGATTGGGCAAACCCAGTTTGGAGACGGAATGGAATGGAGAGAAAGGCACTCGACTCCTCCCCGCGGAAAGCGAGTGGCCGTAGCGCA
>NZ_BCVD01000157.1 GCF_001591565.1 Priestia flexa NBRC 15715
TTTTGTTTTAGAACGTGTACATATTTTTAATCAAAAAGCATCATATTAAATAGTAGAAAGCAACAATTTCATTGGTAATTTATTCTAATTTTTAAAGAATAAATACATGTTTAAATATTCATAATATTTTTACTTTATTTTTATTTAGTAAGCGGTTTCATTGGCTTTATTTATGTAATCAAGCGGGTTTCATTTCAAAAAATTCGTGTTTAATAACTTGATACTCTGGGAAAAGTTTGTTAGCTTAAAAAACCGTAAGCTGTTTATATGACACGATTTTCCACAAGTCATATATAAAAACAGAAAAAGGAGAGATATTGTGGATATTAGTTTATTTATTTCACTAGCAATTTATTTTATAGGGATGCTGGCTATCGGTTGGTATGCTTATAAAAAATCTACTGATGACATTTCAGGCTATATGCTAGGTGGTCGTGGACTTGGTCCTGCTGTAACAGCCCTATCAGCTGGTGCATCTGACATGAGTGGTTGGATGTTAATGGGTTTACCAGGTGCTATGTATGCTACAGGAGTATCTAGTTTATGGATTGCCGTTGGTTTAACAATCGGAGCTTACCTAAATTACCTAATTGTTGCTCCGCGTCTTCGAACGTACACAGAAGTAGCAAATGACTCCATTACAATCCCAGATTATTTTGAAAACCGCTTCAATGATACATCCAAAGTTCTTCGAACAGTATCAGCCATCGTTATTTTTGTCTTCTTCACTCTTTATACTTCTGCTGGAATGGTATCCGGTGGTACATTATTCGAGTCTGCGTTTGGTTTAGACTATCGAATTGGTTTATTTGTAACAGCAGGTGTTGTTATTGCTTATACACTATTCGGTGGATTTTTAGCGGTAAGTTTAACCGACTTTGTACAAGGTATTATTATGTTTATCGCTCTTGTTCTTGTACCGATTGTAGCGTTTACTGAATTAGGCGGTGTTGGAACAACGTTTGATGTAGTTCGTGACATTGACCCAGCGTACTTAGATTTCTTTAGAGGTACAACGGTTGTTGGAATTATCTCATTCTTAGCTTGGGGTCTTGGCTACTTTGGGCAACCTCACATTATTGTTCGATTCATGGCTATTTCGTCTATTAAAGAGTTAAAACCAGCTCGCCGAATCGGTATGGGATGGATGATTATTTCCATTATCGGTGCAATGTTTACTGGATTAATTGGTATTGCTTATGTTGACCAAACTGCAACCACATTAGCAGATCCAGAAACAATCTTTATTAAATTCGCACAAGTATTGTTCCATCCATTTATTACAGGGTTCTTACTAGCAGCGATTCTTGCTGCAATCATGAGTACAATTTCGTCTCAGCTACTTGTAACATCAAGTGCTATTACGGAAGACTTTTATAAAGCGTTTTTCCGTCGCAAAGCAACAGATAAAGAACTTGTCTTAGTAGGACGTCTATCTGTACTAGGTGTCGCAATCATTGGTATTCTCTTATCATTAAATCCAAATGATACGATTTTGGGTCTTGTAGGTTATGCATGGGCCGGGTTCGGTTCAGCATTTGGCCCTGCAGTTTTACTAAGTCTATACTGGAAGAAGATGACTCGTTGGGGTGCTCTTGCCGGTATGATTGTTGGGGCTGCTACGGTATTAATTTGGGTAAACGTACCTGGATTAAGCGAAGCACTTTATGAAATGATTCCTGGTTTCGTACTAAGCTTCTTAGCTGTCGTCGTTGTCAGCTTGTTAACAAAAGATCCTTCAACGAAAGTTCAAGGTACTTTCGTTGAAATGGAAGAAACATTAGAAGAAGAAACTAAATAAATCCAAACGAAAGCTCGCAAACATCTTTTTGCGAGCTTTTTATTTTCTATACGTAGCCCAAGCTTTTTCTTCATACGTATATAGATAAGAGCTTATAAGGAGGTTTATAGCATGCATCCATCCATGTTTCCATATAATCACCAGCCCCCACCATCACGTGAAGGAAATGAGCGTGAGCTAAAAGTGATAGGAGAAGGCCATATTACGGCTGTTCCAGATGGCATTTCCATTATTATCGGTGTTCGTACAGAAAACCTAAGCGTACAGCAAGCATTAAAAGAAAACACTACCGTTTCCAATACAATGATTGATGGCTTTCAAAATGCCGGAATTGAACAAAGTGATATTGAGACCGCATCGTTTACTATTAACCCAAAATATGACTACACTGATGGCAAAACGACATTAGTTGGATACGAAGTACAGCATTTATTTGAAGTTCATGTTGCAGATATTAAACAAGCTGGTGAAGTGTACGCTATCTCTGTTGCAAGCGGTGGAAACGTAGCAGAAGATATTCGTTTTTTTGTGAAAGATCCGACACCCTATGAAAAGCAAGCACTTTCTCAAGCCGTTCAGCACGCTGGAGAGAAAGCAACGGCTATTGCAGACACCCTAGGCGTTGCCTTAAACCCTATTCCGCTGGAAGTCACTGAACGGACTCAGCAGCCCCCTGGTGGCTATGTAGTGGCAGCTAAGACACTTGGGTCTGCTCCACCGATTCAAACGCAGTCTCTGACAGTTGTATCAGCTGTAGAAGTGACATACAGGTACTAGAGTATGTGTGCTAAACTAATACGTATATTAATAAAAGGAGTTTATGCATCGTGATATCAGATGAACAATTGTTTAGCGCCTATCAAAAACTTTGGGTAAATCGCTCTTTTTCCAACCAAGATAATCTTTCCGTTAAAGAAAAGTTATCCTATGCTATTCAAAAGGATTTACGTGATGAAATGACGCATCCTCGCGTTCGTAAATCTCCTGAGGTAAAATATGAACTGGCCGTTCAGCGGATTAACAATAGCAGTCTTGCTCATAGTGAACAGCTGGCTTTAATCGACCTGTATACAAAACTACTCAGAAATTGCTAAAAAAGAGGTTGTTTCTATTTAAATCTAGAAACAACCTCTTTTCTTCTATTATTATTTAGTTACGGCTTTTTCTTGAAAAGAAATTAGAGCATTATTAAAATCTTCTTTTAAATCCTCATACTCTTCCAGTCCAACTGATAAGCGTAACAGCGATTCTGTAATACCTTTTTCATCTCTCACTTCTTTTGGAATACTAGCGTGAGACATTGTTGCTGGGTGTGTTAAGATTGATTCAACTGCGCCTAAACTTACACCAATCGAAGATAAGCGCACGTTTTTTAATATATGCTGTGCGAGTTCATCATTGTTTAATTTAAATGAAATAATTGCTCCGTATCCGTTTGCCTGCTCAGTAATCAATTCATAATCAGGATGTGTCTTCAGCCCTGGGTAATAAACCGCTTCGACGTCATGTTGCTCTTCAAACCATTTCGCTAGCTCTAAAGCCGTTTGTTGTTGCTGATCTAACCTTACTTTTAATGTTTTAATGCCTCGTAGAAATAAGAAGCAATCCTGTGGCCCTAAAATAGCTCCAAATGCGTTTTGAACAAACTTTACTTCATCAGCAAGCTTTTCATCACTTACAACAACCAATCCACCAATTACATCGCTATGGCCACTAATATACTTTGTCGCACTATGAATGACGATATTTGCCCCTAAATTAATTGGTTGCTGCAAGTAAGGTGTCATAAACGTATTATCAACGATTGTTAACAGGTCATAGCGTTTAGCTAACGCTGCAACGCTTTTAATATCCGTTACCTGTAAGAATGGATTTGATGGGCTTTCAATGTAAATCGCTTTTGTTTGGCTCGAAATGACTTCCTCTACTTCATCTACATTTGTCATGTTGACAAATGTAGTTTTAATACCAAACTTTGAAAATAATCTTGTTAATACGCGATATGTGCCACCATAGATATCGTTTGAAACGATAATTTCATCGCCTGCTTCAAATAAACAAAGAACAGATGATACAGCGGCCATTCCTGATGAAAAAGCAAACCCAGCAGCTCCATTTTCAAGCTGTGCAATCGTATTTTCTAAAGCTTCTCGTGTTGGATTACCTGAACGCGAATAGTCATAGCGCCCACCGTTTGTTTCGTCTTCTAGATTGAAAGTAGACACTTGATAAATGGGAACATTTACCGCTCCAAAATGTCCATCAATACCTGTTTTTGCATGAATTAAACTTGTACCAAATGAGTGTTTATTTGTTGTATGCATCAAATGCCTCCTTTAAGTCTTGAATTAAATCCTCTGCATGTTCAATCCCAACAGATAAGCGTAATAAGCAATTCGTTACGCCAACTCGATTTCGTATTTCTTCTGGAATATCTGCGTGAGTCTGACGAGCTGGGAACGTCATTAAGCTCTCCACACCACCTAGACTTTCAGCAAAGGTAATCACCTTTATATTCTCAAGTAAGACTGGCACAATTTGCGGGTCCGTTACAGCGAAGGAAATCATTCCGCCAAAGCCTCCTGCTTGTTGCTTCATTACGTGATAGCCTGGATGAGATTCAAGACCTGGATAGTACACTTTCTCAACCAGCTCATGTGAAGTCAGCCAATTCGCAATTTTCAGCGCATTTTCATTGTGTTTCTCCATGCGCAAAGCAAGCGTTTTAATACCTCGCAGCAACAACCAGCTATCTTGCGGACCTAAAATTGCACCTGCTGCATTTTGATAAAAGCGAATTTTTTCACCTAGCTCGCGACATCGTGCAACGACTAACCCGGCTACTACGTCATTGTGACCACCAATGTATTTACTAGCGCTATGAATAACGATATCCGCTCCAAGAGAAAGAGGTCTTTGATAATAAGGTGACATAAACGTATTATCCACAATTGTTAACAAGTTACTTTCTTTAGCAAGTTCAATTATTCCTTTTAAATCCGTTACGTGCATCATTGGATTTGTCGGTGTTTCAATAAATAACGCTTTCGTATTCTGCTTTAATACTGCTTTAACTTGGTCTAAATGAGCTGTATTTACATACGTTACTTCTACACCTTGTTCTGCAAAAATATCATTTAAAACTCTGTATGTACCACCGTATAAATCTTCAGAGACGATTAAATGATCACCGTTTTTAAACAAAGCAAGTACAGCCATAACTCCTGCCATTCCCGAAGCAAATGCCGCTCCAACTTCGCCTTCTTCTAACACAGTGATCGCATCTTCTAACGCTGTTCTTGTTGGATTAGCTGTTCTAGCATAGTCATATCCTGTGCTTTCTCCTAAACGGGGGTGTGCAAACGTAGATGCTTGGTAAATAGGTGTTGTAATGGAACCTGTAGCAGGGTCTCGATTGACGCCCGAACGAACAAGTAGTGTTTCAATATGCATAATGTCCTCTCCTCTTTGCAGTAAATAAAAAAAAACTCTTCACAGATGGAAGAGCGTTCGCTTAATCACGACTTCTCTCATCTGTTAAAATACAATCGTATTTCACAGGAATTAGCACCGTTCAAACTCACTGACTAACATATGGTTTGATGGTTGCCGGGCTTCGCAGGGCCAGTCCCTCCGCCACTCTGGATAAGAGTTTTATTAAGTTAATTATTCATTGTGTATACTTTAATAAAAATAACAAAGAATGTCAATAGAATTTTCTAAACAATTTCAATTGTCTCATTTATTCAAAAAGACTTCATTGATTTTCTTATATAGGCTGCTCTGTCTTTAATAAAGTCACAAATAAACGCAGGTTCTTGATAAAAAGTAGCTAACTTGTGCTGTATATACGGATCTTTCTCTACATAAGGCAAAATCAGCTGGTGGAGTGCTTCAATCTTTGGTTTCATATAGTTAACAGTGAACTGATGATTTAGCGCAGAATTCATTTTTTCAATATATTGTTTCTTAAATTTTGATATGGCCAAAAGTCGTGCTGTTAACGTATTAAACCCTTCCATTCTCACATAGTTACTTTCCATTTCATCTCCGTTGACATCGCGCCCCCACGTAGCATCATAGTCCCAAGGAAGGAGTTCAAAGCACTTCGTATCACTGTTCCGGTACAAAGCATAGTTATGAACAAAACCATCAAAGTTTTGAAGACAAATTACTCCCACCAACCAGGCTAAATAGCGATCTACCTCCAAGTGCTTTTCAATGTTATCTTCAAACTCTTGATTCGTCCATGTATTCAAGTTATAAATAAAATATTCTAACGCTTCTTCATCTTTTCCGTACGTTACTTTTGTTTCGTATCCTGATTGAAGCGATTCTTTTGGCTTCTCATCCAAATCACTCATTAACGAGAAGTTGGCATCTCCGTCTACAGCGTAAAAGATAGAGCCTTTTGGCAAGCTACGCTTTGTTAAGAAGTACTCGTTTACCGATTCTAACTGTAAATAAACACCTTCATTTTTCCCGTTAATGGTGAGATGAACAAACTGTGATTTCGGTGATAGTACGCCAAGGTCTGAAAAGAAATCGAGCGATAGTTTATTGCGAACTAGCGATGGATCTTTATATTCTGCATTGAGATGAATTTCGTTGGTCTTCCCGAATTTATTTGGTGAATAAAACTCTATATAGTACGATTTCTTTCTCATTTCTCGGATGTGTGATCCCCTTAGAGTTAAGCCTATTTCATACCTCTTTTTATGAACTTTCATCACTGCGGGTATGGAATCTTCAGACCAGATGTCGGCCTTTAGTTCTTTAAAGTCCCGAACATTAGCAAAAACAGAATAGGTGGCAATTCCCATCTCTTTCCCTCCTTTTGGATACATTTTAAATTATATGAGCTCCTCTCCCACCGAGATGCTAGAAACTCCTTGGTTATTTCTTAAAATTCCACGTTTATCTCATAGCAAGTACGGCGTATTAAGCGTATCTTATGGTGAAAGGCAAAAAAATGATTCTCATAAGGAGGTTTTTAGATTGTATATTCAATCTAAGCGTATTCGTAAAGCTGCTGAATCTTTACAAAAATCAGAGCTAGGCAGGTTTATGTATCAAGAACCAAAAGGTCATAGCTCAAAAAGTTCATCTAAAAAAACAGCTCTTTCTCACAAAAAGACGGAGAAAAAGACAGAAAAGAAAACAGAGAAAAGAACGGAAAACAAGTACTGTACGAAAAGCTCACGTTCTCACAAAAAGCATCGTTCTCACAAAAAAGCAACGTGCTTCTGTAAAGAAAAGCATTCTCAT
>NZ_BCVD01000158.1 GCF_001591565.1 Priestia flexa NBRC 15715
AAACTCTTTTTCTTATGTTTAATCTTCTGATTCAATTTATGTGTAACAATAGCAAAGAAGCTGGGCGGGTACCCAACTCCTCTTTTAATTTCTAACTTTCCATATATTTTACAACCGCCATCTCTCTTCCAAAGCGGTTTCCTTCATCCGTAAACCCAAGCGATGCGTAGAGCTCTTGTGCTCTTTCATTGTTTGGGTGATAGCCGACTTCATCCATTTGTTCCCCTTTCATAATAAGGGAACGCACACATTTAGGCAGACGTTCCCTCCTGTTTCACTGCTGAGATAACGATATACGTAGTTGTCATAATGAACGCCTCCTTTACCAAACTACTTTTATTTTAAATATTCAGACTAATAATAACGTAGATAACTATTTTTCACCATTTTCTTTACTACTCATCTGCTTTTTTAATAACCTGTCCCTTTCAACCTACTGATTCAACCGGTGGCTGATAGCGCGACTGCTTTAAAAGATAGTCTAAATATATCTCTAAATCAAATTGATCCTCTGTAATAAAATCCTCTAACGTTAACTCATTCTTTTCCTTCATCTTCCTTTCTCCCTTCACCGTTTTTTCCGTTTATTTAGTTGTTTAAATTCATTATGAAGGTTTTAACAGAAAAGGGAAATGCTTTCTACAAAAGTTCCTATAAAGATATAAAACTTGACATGTTCATCTCATTCGACAGCATTAGCCTAAAAAAAAAGCAACACAAGCCCTGATGTTCCTTTTTCTATCAAGTTGTTTAAGTTTTGGTAAAGCATTTCACGGTTCGGAAGCCTCGTTAGTCCATCGTGGAACGCTTCAAACTCAAGCTGTTTTTCCATACGCTTACGCTCAGTAATATCCGTATGCACAGCAATATACTCCACAATGTCACCTTCAATGTTTTTCAATGAAACCACGGTTTTATATCCCCAGTAAATTTGACCATTTTTATTTCGATTCGCGACTTCACCTCGCCATACGTTTCCTTCTCGAATCGTTTGTTGCGCTGCTGTCACCTTCTCACCCTGTGCTTCTACCGTATAATATTCATCGTATAAAGACTGTTCAATTTGCGGTTTAAACAAATAAATGCTGCCCGTAATCGCTAACACAACAAGAAACGGCGCAATCAAAATCCCCGCATAAAAATGCCACCGCCAAATTGTTTTATACATCGACTTCTTCGAATCTTCACTAGCCTTCACTTTTTCTTCCCTACCCCTTCTCCCTTTCTCTCTTTTGTACTTACATATATAGCATAAAGTTGTGAGAAAAAAATGAAGTCAGGCCGAATTTGGCCTGACTTCTTCTTTGGTTACTTCCCAACAAGCTGCTCTGCTTTTTGTGGGTTTGCGATTTCTCGATTCATTGCCTGTTGTTTATAACTCAAAATTCGCTTAACTGCTTCATCTAATCGCTCCTCGGAAATTTGACCAGCCTCAACTGCATTTTTGATTCCTCGAAACACTTTTTCTTGATTTTCAAACGTATGACACACAAGCAGTAAATCTACGCCTGATCCGACGGCTTTTGCACCTAAATCTCCATACGTAAAGTATTTGTTTACAGCGCCCATTTCTAAATCATCGGTCACAACAAGTCCTTGATAGCCAAGCTTCTCCCTTAGCAAATCATTAATAATAATGGGTGAAACGCTCGCTGGATTTTCTTTATCATAAGCTGGGTACTTTACATGGGTAACCATCACAAAGAATTGATTATAATCCACGGTATCAATCATATTTGCAAATGGATAGATGTCTTGGTTTTCAAGCTCTTCAGAACTGACTTTTACAGCTGAAGTTTCCACATGCGGGTCAACTGTCGTTCGTCCATGGCCTGGAAAATGCTTAAGTGCTCCCGTTATATTTCCATCATGAAATCCTTTTATCACTTGTTTGCTAAATACCGCTGCTTTTTGTGGATCTGTACCAAAAGATCTTGTATCGGTTTCAGACAAATCTAAGACTGGGGCGAAATTCACGTTGAACCCCATTGCGTTGAGTTCTTGTGCGTTATGATAAGCAGATTCATATACTTTATTTTCGTCACTTTGCTTGCCAAGCTCTTGCTGCGAAGGAATAGGAGATACCTTTTCCTTCATGCGCACAATTTGACCACCTTCTTGGTCCACACTAATAATTAGCGGAATTTGATGCTCTTGCTCTAGAGCAAGTTTCTGTAGATTTTGGTTGAGCGTAGCAACCTGCTTTGGATTGTCCATGTTGCGGTCAAATAAAATAATCCCTCCAACATGGTAATCTTCAATCATTTTTTTCGCATGCTCATCCAATTCACTACTTTGGAACCCAACGACCATCATCTGACCAATCTTTTCGTCTATGGTCATATCAGCTACAAGTTGTTCAATTTCACTTTGTTCATTAAATGTTTCTTTAGAAATAGCTTCTGAACTTGCTTTCTTTATTTTATGATCTATTTCATTTTGTACTACTGGTTTAGCTTTCTCATTGGAAAAGCTGAAGGCTAGAAATACACCTGCAGCGATAATAAGTATAAGTAAAAAAAATGCTGTGTACTTTTTTTTCATTATTACTCTACCCTCGAATCTACCTTTTCAAGATCAGCGCTATCTAACTTCCATTCTCCGTCTTCCTTCACAAGGCTCCAATACCCTTCCCACTCTTGTACAAGGTGTGTTCCGTCATTATTATCATCATAAGATGTCATTTCAACGTAAGCTCTCGCTTCATTTCCATCTACATCAAGAACTTCAATGTTCGTTACATTATCCGAGATATTTGCTTGTAGCCCTTTTTTCCAGTCGCTTAAATCTACTTTTGACTTTCGGCTTGATGAGAACAGGTCATGTGCTGATGCAAAGCTATCCGATGTAATATAATTGTAGTGAGAACGAACGGCATCTTCAATATCTGTCTCTTCGTCGATAGAGTCAGAGGCATCAACTTCCGTACTTACGTCGTCGAAATCATCACTCATGCTAAAATAAAGTTCTGCTTCCACAATGTCACCTTCAAGAGTAATAGCTGGTGTTTTCTTCGTTTTCGAACCAAATTTTCGTTCTGCATGTACTTCCACTGATCCATCTAAATTAACCGGACCAATGTATTCAAGCTCTTCAACCGTTTTACCTGTACTCTTACCGTTTACGAATACAGTTCCATCAAAGTAATCAGAGTATAACGAAACGTAATGATCTCCCCAATCAAAGTCAGCACTTATTTCTTCATCGCTATCCGTTGACTCAATCGTTTGTTTCATTTCAACGGTTCCATAATCACCTTTTGTAGACAATTTCATTTCATGTTCTCCAGGTAAAAATGGACCTACTGTTTGAGATTCATCTGCATCTTTAATGGTACCTACTTTTTGATTATCAATGTAAACATCTGCTTTTTCCAAGTTAGACGTGACTTCCACATACGCAGGCTGAACACGAATCGTGTAATGATCAAATAAGATCCATTTCTTGCCGTCTAGTTTTAGCTGAGCATATGATGAGTTTACTTCGTCTGTTTGAACCGTGTTTCCTTGCGTTTCATAAAGGCTTACTTCTTCTTTTAACTCATCTGACATGGATGCAAGTACTTGAGGATTGTCTTTTACATAGGTAAGAAACTGCTGAACTTGTTTTTCATTTGCTTTTAGCTCAATCTGACCTTCATTGACAATTTTTTTCACGGTTTTTACATCTTGCTTCTGCACAGCTTCTATAAAGTTATCGACTACGGCACTTGGAGATGTCATTGTTTTATTAACCATATAGTAAGCTCCAAATGTTAATGCGGCTATAGCAGCTGCTGAGATGGTTAGCATCTTCGTTTTTCGGCTCATCCCTTTTAATGCTGGTTGGGGAGCTTCGTTTCCCACCATGGGCGGGATAGATTCAGCCTCGACTTGTTTACCACACTCCGGGCAGAATTGTTGTTCTTCGCTGATTTTATGACCACAGTTTTTGCAATAACTCATATCTAACTCTCCTTTTAGTTAGAAGAAGGAGCATCGTTTCAATACGACGCTCCTTCTTTCATCATGATTTACCAAAATGACCTATTTAACACGTCAGTTACTTCAGGCATAATGATGTCACTGATACTTTGAGACAATAGAATGAAAAGCACTAATGTCACAACAAAAGCAATGACCGTACCATATATACCATCCATCCCCGATGTTTGACCTTTAGTAAAGCTAGCAATAGCTAAAGAAATAGCAAAGAAAATACCTAAAACCCCTAAAGCAAATACATAAAGAAACAGATCAATTTTTAAGATTGCTAGTACAACACTAATAATTAACAATGAAGCGGGGATGATTAAGAACGTACCAAAGCGAGCAAATACATCCTGGAATGTCACGTTTACTTTACCTAATTTTATTGCTACGAATACTGCTCCCCCTATAATTCCAACCCATAAGATACAGAATAAAGCATTGGTGAAAAATAAATCGACAAATTCAGGTCGAATAACATCGTTTACTTTTAATTTAATAACATGACTTTCAAATCCACCTGAGAACTTTTCATTCGCAATTAACGCAGTTTTTTCAATAATTGCATTCCATCCAAAAAATACTGTTAAAGGAATACTAATAGCAAAAAGAATCATTGTAATAAGACCATTAATAAACTGTTCTCCACGTACTCCTTGAGCCGTTGCAGTTGGGTTTTTTAAGCCTTGCATAAAGTAACCGATGTACAGCTTTGAAATTTTCTTTGCGTTTTCTACATGTTGATTCGGTTGTTGTGGCACTTGTTGTTGTGAATAGTTCGGTATTGGTTGTTGTTGAGCTGGCTGCTGAGTTGGCACAGCCTCTACTCCTGCTGCTGCTTGCTGATCAGCCACTGCTTCTAATTTTTTTCCACACTTTACGCAAAATTTTCCGCCATCGTTATGATGACCACAGTTTAAACATTGCATTTATAAAATCCTCCCTCTAGATGTTATGCTACTTTTAATTTGTTTCAGTCGTTTTAACAAGCTTGTAAACACCTAGTTCTCCGTCACTATCTTTTACTTGATGAACCGTATTGAAGTTTGCTTGTTTACTAGTTCCATCAGCATATGAAATTGTATACTCTTCATATGTAGAGACTTCGTATAGACCGTCTCCTAGATCTTTTACGTTTTTCACATCAAACGTATGTAGCTCTTCCGTAATTCCTTTTTCATTTAGATACGTTGTGTAATCTTTTTGTTCTTTATACTTTGGACCATTGGGGTCAATATAAGGTGATGCGATAGAGAAATCTTCGTTATTAATAGAAGAAATTGTTGCGTCCATATAGTTGGCCATAAACGAACCAATTTCGTCAGATGAATAGTTTGCTTGCCCTTCTTCACTTTCGTCTTCCGAACTTTCATTCACAGTCTCTGCTGTCTCTACTTCTTCGCTTGTTTCACTATCTTTCTTTGATGATGAGCTAGCGCTTGTTTGATACGTTTTTGGCTTATCTTCCATGACTTCTTTCACTTTTTTCGATAACTCACCGTATGTGCTAGAAGCGTTATGAACTAACCACTTTTCTTGTTTTTCATCATAAATTAGCGTGTATTCCATAAAGGTATTTTGCTTGCTCATTTCTGGAATGTTACCTTGGTAGTAATAAGCCTCTTCGTATTCTTGAAGCCCATATACGGTAGCCGTCCAGTCTCCATCTTCATATCGAATATCCATATCATCTAAATTAAACGTCGTGCCAATATACTTGTTTTTATACAGACGACTAATATCTTGATCATAGCTAATGTTTTCTTTTAAATCTGCTAAGTGATTTGCGGTTACATTTACAGCTTTACTTGGGTCTTGAGCCGTGTATGCACTTAACCACCCTTTTGTTGAACTCACAATCGTATCAATCAGCGCATCTTGTGTTTTTTTATCGGTGCCAAAGTTCACGTACACTTCTGACCCATCAATTGCGTGATTAGCAGTCGTAGCTTCTCCCCAAGGAAGCTTAGCTTTTACTTGTAGCTTCATAGAACCTTCTGTTAGCACTGGACCAAACGTATCTTTTTTTGCTAAATCTACGCCAACGTCTTTTCCATCAATCAATACGTTAGACGAAATCTCTGCATCTTCAATTCCGGTATACACCGTAACATCCGAGCCGTCTAATGAAAGGTTAACGTTTTCTGTATCCACTGTATTAGTAAGCTCTACGTTTTCTTTAGCTACTAAGTCCACAAAATCAGCTTTTAGTTTACCTTCAATTTTATAAGTACCAGGCAAATAAGGACCATATGTGTCTTTAAAATCATCCGATGTTGCCGTATCAATCTTTTTACCATTTATGTATAATTCCGTATTTTTGTAATTAGTGCTAATGTCGACATATACAGGGTCCACTTGAACTGAATACTTATCAAAGATAAGAGCTGTTTTACCACCTTTATTTAGCCTAATAGGACTATCTTCTAGCTCATTACTTAATACGCTCACAGCTGAGCCATCTATTAATGCTGACTGTCTCTTTAAAAACTTAATAACGTCTTTTCGTTCATCAGGGTTTTTCTTAAAGTAGCTTACAAAGCCTTTGACATCCTTTTCTCCAATCTTCAAACTTGGATCTGTAGATGTTAGAAAACTAGCAACCTCTTTTTCATCTTGTTCAATAAGAGCCGTTTCAAAGCGATCAATTATTTTATCTTTATCAGTGGCTGCTTTTCCGTACTGATACCCACCGAATAATACTACGATAGCAGCACTAACTGAGATCATTAACGCCTTTTTCTTTTTCGTCATTGGTGACTTTTGTGTATGTCGTGAATTTGTGGTTACCGTTTGCTCTGTGGGCTGAGCTAACTGTTGCTCAAACGGTTCTCCACAGTTTTGACAAAACTGTGCTCCTTCTTGTTGGTTTGTTCCGCATTCTTTACAAAATGCCATACGCATAACCTCCTTTTTTAAATATAAAATAAGTGAAAAGAATCATGAAAAAATACCCATCATTTATCCACATTTCTTTATATCGGTAGGTTTCTCTAACTTTTAACCATTAATTTTCTATTTTTAACAATCAACC
>NZ_BCVD01000159.1 GCF_001591565.1 Priestia flexa NBRC 15715
GATTAAAAGTTGTGAACTCTCAATTGTTCAGGCATAGTAGGAGTTGAACTACCTATGTCCCAGCCTCTTTTTTAGGATAACTGAAGCTTGCTTGTAAGCTGTTGAACCTCTACTTCAGTTTGCGGGTATTCAGCTTTTTTAATGCTAGCAAACGCTGCTTTATATTGCTTACGCATAAGTGAAAGGTCCTCGAATGTTAAGTTTGTTTGTACAGTGTTCGATAGCTCATTTAATATCGGTTTTGCTTTTGTGAACGATGGAACGGTAGCCACTTGTTTTATAATCGCTTTGGCAACAAGTATCTGCCGGTCGTGAGCAGAGAGTACATCTTGTTCATGGACAGGCTGAAGGTATGCCAAAGCTTCCTCACCGGTCAGCTTCACTTCACCAGCTGGAAATGTACGCTCATCGTTCGTAAAGGCAGTGGGGTTGTTAATTACAATACCGTCAAGCTTATCAACAATTGTTTTAATGCTTGTTTGATCGATCATGGCATAATAGTCAATTGGAATACCTAGCGTCTGCTCAGCATTTTGTAAGAGCTGTTCTGTAGACTGGGCATTGTCTTTCAAGATAGAAGCTACGGGAATATTGGTCATATGAACATCTGCATCTTTCTTATTAATGGTCATATGCACAAAAGATGTATGTTCTTCGTTTTTTGTAATTAAAAGTGCAGAAATGGGTTTTCCTTGTTTTAACGCTTCTTCTGATAAAGGCTCTTTATGAGACAAAGGTATGTATGCATCATTCATAGCAGCTTTAACCGTTTCATATCCAAACATGCTTGTTCCAACAAATCCAATTAACAAAAGCAGAACAAGGCCACCAATCCATTCTTTTTTTGCTTTACTACTCATTGTGTCACCTTTTCTTTTTACAGTTTCGTTTTTATTATTTCCACGGAGGGTATAAGCTTAAACAAGAACAAAATGTTGAAAAGAAAGGAAGGTGGTTGCACTAAAAAAAGATAGCCATTACGTGCTACCTTTTTCGATACTCTTTTGCATATTGTTTTAATGTATCTAATAATAACTGCTGCTGGTTTTCATCTGTAAATGCTTCAATCCCGTATAAAAACTCATGATTTGATTTTTCTTTCCAGACGGCCAAACCAGTGATTGTAAGGTTTTCATCCAGTAAAGAAAAGTTAACGGTAAGCTCAATAGGTTTTTGAAATACTGGAAGATCTAGTGGTGTGATTAGCTTCATCCCTCTTGGTGATAAATCAATAATGGCAAGTGGACCGGGTTTACTTTCGATGTCTTTTCCATCGTATTTTTTAATGAAAAACGTGCCAACAATGGGCTTTGCAAATGTAAAACGAAAAGGCTCTTCACGCTTATATTGCATAAAACAGCTCGCTCCTTTTAAGTAGGGAATAAATGGAGAAAAATGCATCCTTCAGCTGATGTATTCCTTGCTTTCTTCACATATAGTAAGAGAGAGGCTTCTTTTGCTACTATTTCTCACTACACTATATCGGTCAGTTACATTAAATCTATAGAAAAAGAAAAGGTATTGTCAATATTTTATGAAATTTATGCATTCTTTTGTATCGAAATATAAAGAAATGTTATGACTGAAACGAATAGGTGACAGTGTAAATAAAATAGTAGACAATAAGCATAGTAGGGTAGAGGGAGTGACAGAGGTTGAAGAAAGTAAAACAACGCAAAGAAAAGCGAATACTGTTTGACAAAAGTCAATTAGCACCGCTTAAAGTTGATTTGGAGACTAAAAAGCTGCTAGCTGAAGTTGGGCTACCGCGAGATGTTGCTCCATTGTTTGAATTCATGTCCTCTAAAAATCAGCTATGCACTTTGTGTGAGACGCTTCATTTATCTGCTCGCTATCAGCTTTATTGGTTTTTAGGGATGACAAAGCTAGGCGATCCTATCTGTTTACATGGTGACAATGGCAACATTGTACTGTTAGATGTTTCAAACGATGACTGCGAGCGTCTAATCAACTCATCGCTTGTACAGTTTTTACAGTTTGTTGAACTATTTTACGAATATATCCAGCCTTTCGTATTACGAGATGAACGTCCCGAAGTTGATGGTCATGTTCCAAATATATTAATTCGCGAAATGCGCGAGCGTTTTGAAGAAATTGATAAAGAAGCGATGAAACCCCATAGCTTTTGGAAATTGGAATTGGATTCGCTTTCAAAGTAAACCTCGCTTTGCAACGAGGTTTTTCTATGTCCGATTTATGCTTACGGTAAACTTATAGCGATCTGCACGGTACGCTGACCTCACAACTTCTAGCGGCGTGCCATCTTCTAAGTATGTGTAGCGTTGAATCAGAAGGATAGGGGATCCCTTTGCTACCTGCAAGTGTTCCGTTTCGTTTTCTGTAGCCACAATGGCTTCTAACGTTTGTGTAGCATGTCCAATTTTTAATTCGCTTTGCTGTTCGACATAGTTATAAAGCGATTGTTGGATAATGGCTTCCGTCACGCCTTTGATTAGATTAGCGGACATATAGACCGTTTCAATGGCCATTGGAATTCCATCCGCCAATCGAATACGTGTGATTTCATAGACGGGGTGATGCACTTGAATCGAAAGCTGAGACGCAATTTTTGCTGTAGCGGGAATAATTTCAAAGTGAAGCAAGCGGCTACTTGGCGTGAAGCCCCTTGCCTTCATATCTTCTGTAAAGCTCGTTAAGCCTACAAGCTGCTGCTCAATTTTTTGTTCAGAAACGAACGTTCCGCGTCCTTTTTCACGATATAAAAGGCCTTCATTTACAAGGTTTGTAATTGCTTGTCTTACTGTCATACGGCTAATTTGAAACTGTGTTGCATACTCTCGCTCGGATGGAATTGCATCGTGAGGTTTAAGCTCTCCGTTTTCAATTTGAGAACGAATTCCATCTTCAATCTGTGTGTAAATCGGCAGAGGTGAATTTTTGTCAATCATGCACAATTCCTCCTTTACATCGATCATACTACAATCCGCTATAAGTTTGTACGAGATAATGCCTTCTCATCAGCGATAATTGTAACAGCCTGATGGTTCTTTAAGATGGAAGCAGGAAACTCTTCCGTTACTGTTCCTTCAAGTAAATGATAGATGGCATCTGCTTTATCTTCTCCAGACGCTAATAATAAAATTTCAGTGCTGTTCATAATAGATGAAATGCCCATGGTTATGGCATGAGTCGGTACTTCATCAATGGATGAAAAGTAACGAGCGTTTGCTTGTCTTGTAGAAGAAGCAAGCGTGACCACATGTGTTTTAGATGAAAAAGGCGTACCTGGTTCATTAAAGCCAATGTGCCCGTTACGACCAATTCCTAAGATTTGGAGGTCAATGCCACCAAGTTGTTCAATAAGAGCTTCGTAGCGCTCACATTCTGCTTCTGCATCTTCTGCTGTCCCGTTTGGAATAAATGTTTGATTAAGAGCTACATCGAGGTGACCCAAAAGCGTATCCACCATATAGTAACGATAGCTGTTTGGATTATCAGCAGAAAGGCCGACATACTCATCTAGATTAAATGTGTGCACTTGCTCATAAGACGTTCCATTTGTTTGATGGTCTTGAATAAGAGCTTCATATAAACCTTTAGGTGTTCCACCAGTAGCTAAACCAAGCGTGATTGAAGGATCACTCTTTACTTTGTTAATAATAATACCAGCTGCGGTTTGGCTCATTTCTTTATAATCTTTTACTGAGATGATATTCATTATTGTTCCCCCTGTTCATATGCGATATGTCCACGACACACTGTAAGCTGCACGTCGAAGTTTTTATTCAGTACAACGCAATCTCCATCTTTTCCTACCTTTAAACTGCCTTTACGGTTGAAAACACCAATTTGCTTTGCTGGATTAACAGCAGTCATTTGGATAACGTCTGATACGCTACAGCTGGTAAAGTCTATCATGTTTTTCATTGCGTCATTCATTTTTAAAATGCTGCCTGCAAGCGTTCCATCCCCTAATGTAGCCATTGTTTCGTTTACGTGAACGGGCTGACCACCAAGGTCATAAACGCCGCTTTCCAACCATTTAGCACGTAGTGAATCAGTTATTAAAATTAAGCGCTCGCTTGAAATTTGCTGATAGGCAAGTTTGACCATTTCTTTATGTGAATGAATGCCGTCAGCAATAAGCTCTGTATAGAGCTCTTCGCGCAGGTAAGCTGCACCTAGTACGCCTGGCTCACGGTGATGAATGCCGCGCATCCCGTTGTATAGGTGAGTTACGTGCGATGCCCCGGCTCCAATAGCTGCAACTACTTCTTCATACGTAGCATCTGAATGTCCAATTGAAGCAACTACGTTTGTTTGGTTTAAGTACTTCACAAGCTCTGTTCCACCTAATTCTTCAGGAGCAAGCGTCACAAGTCGAATATGATGTTGTGCTAAATCTTGCCAGCGCTTAAACTGCTCAACGCTTGGCTGTTGAATATGGTGGAGAGGCTGAGCACCTGCTCGCTTGGCTGAAATAAAAGGGCCTTCTAAGTGAATGCCTAGCGCTTCTGCTTGGGCGTTATTTTGGTTGTTTGTAATAAAATGTCCGCATGCGATCAGAGCATCGTTAATGGCTTCTACAGACTGCGTCATTGTAGTCGGAAGAAAGCTTGTTGTTCCTTCTTTTGGAAGGGTAGCAGCCATTGTTTTCAACGCATCTTCTGTTGCGTCCATCGCATCTGCGTTCCCAGCTCCGTGAATGTGGACGTCGATTGCTCCTGGAACGACGATGAAATCAGGAGAATACTCAATAACTCGATCGTTTGAGCTCTTTTGATAATCGTGAATACTACCTAGCTCAGTTATTAACCCGTTTTCTATTTTCAGATATCCGTTTGGATAGACGGTTGTTTCGCCATAAACCGTTACGTTGTAAATGACCAGCGGTTTGTTCATAACATAAGTCTCTCCTTTGTCTTTGTCGAATGTATATGATTAGTGTAGCTCTTTTGAAATTAGTTGTCTATACCAGTTGTGATTTTTTATGTTGTAAGAACTGTTAACACTTATATAAAGGTAATGAAAGCGCATAATTGGTATAGACAACTAGAACACCTCATGGTAGGATGTTAGTAAATATAGAGATAAGGGGATGAAGAAATGTTCCAATTTTTACAACGTGTAGGGAAGTCGCTTATGCTACCCATCGCCGTCTTACCTGCCGCAGCGCTATTGCTGCGCTTAGGTCAACCTGATTTATTAGATATCCCATTTATGGCGCAAGCAGGAGATGCTATCTTCGCTAACTTAGCACTTTTATTTGCTCTTGGAATTGCAGTTGGGTTATCCAAAGATGGAAGCGGAGCAGCTGCTCTTGCAGGTGTCATTGGTTATTTCGTTCTAACAAAAGGAGCCGTTGCGCTTGATAAAACGATTGATATGGGCGTACTTGGTGGAATTGTAGCAGGTATTGTTGCGGGTCTTTTATACAATCGTTTTTCAGATATAAAACTGCCGGAATGGCTAGGTTTTTTTGCTGGTAAACGCTTTGTACCAATTATCACGTCGGTTGTGATGCTTGCTATCGCCGGTTTGTTTGGCGTTATTTGGCCGCCAATTCAAGATCAAATTAACAACATTGGTGAATGGCTAACGGGTGCTGGTGCTCTTGGTGCAGGTATTTTTGGTTTTTTAAACCGTATGCTGATTCCACTAGGGCTACATCATATTTTGAACAGCTTAGTGTGGTTTGTATTCGGGGAATTTAACGGAGCGACAGGGGATTTAAATCGCTTCTTTAAAGGAGATCCAACAGCGGGAACGTTTATGACAGGTTTCTTCCCAGTTATGATGTTTGGTCTTCCAGCAGCCGCGCTTGCGATGGTAGCAGCTGCTAAAAAAGAAAAGCGAAAGCTCGTATCAGGAATGCTTATTGGACTAGCATTTACCTCATTTTTAACAGGAATTACAGAACCAATTGAGTTTTTATTTATGTTTATTGCCCCTGTTTTATACATAGTACATGCTTTGCTAACAGGAATTTCAATGGGGCTTGCCGTCATGCTTGATATTCATCACGGCTTTGGTTTTTCAGCAGGTGCCATTGACTATTTCTTAAACTTTGGAATTGCGCAAAAGCCACTGCTACTGGGAGGAATCGGCCTCATCTATGCAGCGACTTACTTCGCGTTATTTTACTGGCTGATTAAAGCGCTTAATTTAAAAACGCCTGGCCGCGAAGACGATGAAACAGATGGTGAAGAAGCGGTGGTATTATCAGATGATAAACATGTAAACATGGCTGCTCATTTTATTGAAGGTTTGGGTGGAAAAGAAAATCTTGTTGAAATTGATAACTGTGCAACACGCTTGCGTCTACAGGTAAAAGACTCGAGTGCGGTTAATGAAGGACAGCTTAAGAAGAACGGTGCTCGCGGTGTGATGAAGGTTGCAAAAACGAGCGTTCAAGTCATTGTTGGAACGGAAGTAGAGTTTGTAGCTAATGCGATGAAGCAGCTTGTTCGAGGCGAAAAAGTAATGGCAAGTGCATCAGTGAAAGCTGATCCAAAACCAAGCGAAGGCGTGCTTGACGAATTTAGCTTACCGTTTGAAGGGGTGGTTATGCCGCTTGAAAAAGTCCCTGACCAAGTGTTCTCTGCTAAGCTGATGGGCGATGGTTTTGCGATTGAACCTGTTAATAATGCGCTTCATTCACCAATTTCAGGTGAAGTCATTAGTATTTTCCCAACCAAGCACGCGTTTGGTTTGAAAACAGATACTGGGCTAGAATTATTAATTCATGTTGGAATCGATACGGTTGAGCTAAAAGGTGAAGGGTTTACAACACTCGTGAACGAAGGCGAACGTATTGAGCCAGGCACACCGTTATTACAAATCGATCTCGATTATGTGAAAAAGAATGCTACGTCACTTGTTACACCTGTTGTGTTTACTAATTTACCAGAAGGAAAAGAAGTAGAGATTAGAAAGACAGGTTATCAAAAACAAGGTGCGAAAGGTGTTATCAAACTATTATAATGAAGAGGCTGGGACATAAG
>NZ_BCVD01000160.1 GCF_001591565.1 Priestia flexa NBRC 15715
TGTCTCAGTCTCTTTCAACAGTTCATTTAATTCTTGCTGTGATAGCTCTCTCCAAGCCCCCGCTTCTAAATTTCCTAGGTGAATATTCATAATGCGAATCCGCTGCAGGCGCTCAACTCGATAACCTAATGCTTTACACATTCTTCTAATCTGCCGATTAAGTCCTTGAGTTAAAATAATCTTAAACACATTGTCACTTATTTTTTCGACCTTACACGGCTTAGTGATGGTATTTAAAATC
This sequence comes from Priestia flexa NBRC 15715, assembly GCF_001591565.1. GTDB lineage: Bacteria > Bacillota > Bacilli > Bacillales > Bacillaceae_H > Priestia > Priestia flexa. Next base: position 242 of record NZ_BCVD01000160.1, read on the forward strand.
TCAACACCGCTTTCCATTTCCAGCACGAACTGCTCTGTAATTACCTTATCCACCGTAACGACATACTCTTTTTCATGACCATGCTCTGATCGGAGAATTTTGTTGAAAATGTCACCATCATTTGTCATTAAAATAAGCCCTTCAGAAGCTTTGTCCAAGCGGCCAACAGGAAAGATTCGCGTTGGATAATTTACAAAATCAATGATATTTCCCTCCACTTCTTTAGCTGCGGTACACGTAATACCTACCGGCTTATGAAGCGCTAAATAAACAGACTGTTCCTTACGAGGGATAGGCCTTCCATCAATCAGAACTTCATCATGTTCTGCTATCATGGTGTTCTTCTCACTCACGACTCCGTTTACAGTCACTCTGCCTTCTATAATCAAGCGATTTGTATGCCTTCTTGAACAGAAGCCTGTTTCGCTAATATACTTTTGAATTCTCATCTCATACTCGCTTTCTCTACCGTTTTCTTTATTTTAGTGAATTTCTCAATGGAAAGCATCACTCTTTCAATAAAAAAATCCCGGGAAATAAATTCCCTAGGATTTTTTCATGTACATAATTAGCCGAATCGACCAGTAATATAGTCTTCTGTTCGCTTATCTTGCGGAACTGAGAAAAGTTTATCTGTAGAACTGTATTCAACGACCTCACCATTTAAGAAAAAGGCAGTTTTATCTGAGATACGAGCGGCTTGCTGCATATTATGAGTTACAATAATAATTGTATAATCTTTTTTCATCTGCGTAATTAATTCTTCTACTTTTAAAGTAGAAATTGGATCTAAAGCTGAAGTCGGTTCATCCATTAAGATTACATCTGGTTTCATAGCAATTGCACGAGCAATACAAACACGCTGTTGTTGTCCACCTGATAAACCAAGCGCGGATGTCTTTAAACGGTCTTTTACTTCATCCCAAATCGCAGCGCCACGTAAACTCTCTTCAACAATCTTGTTTAGCTCTTTTTTATTTTTTATACCATGCATTCTTGGTCCATACGCTACATTATCATAGATGCTCATGGGAAATAGGTTTGCTTTTTGAAACACCATTCCTACTTTTGTTCGTAGCTTAATTACATCGCTTGACTCATAAATGTTTTCATTATCAATAATTACTTTTCCACTGATTTTGACACTGTCGATTAAATCGTTCATTCGGTTTAATGTGCGTAAAAATGTTGACTTACCACAACCAGATGGACCGATAAATGCAGTGACTTCTTTTTCTTTTATATCAAGGGAAACTGAATACAGTGCTTGTTTTTCTCCATAAAACAAATTCAAATCACTCACGCTGATTTTTGTCTTCTTATCAGAATGCCTCTCATTTCCTAACACGTTTGTTTTGCTGCCCTTCTGACGATCAATAGTTATATTCATCATTCGACTCCTCTCTTAATAATCCGCTTTGTTTAGCTTTTTAGATATAAAAGTCGTTGCAAAGTTTAACACCAAAATAACCACAATCAATACAATTCCAATTGCCGCGGCAAGCTCAATATCTCCAGATTCTTGCGTAACTAAGTACGAATGAACCGTTAATGTTCTAGCTGAAGAAAAAATACTCTCTGGCAGTGCAGCTACCGTTCCCGCTGTTAAGAAAATTGCTGCTGACTCACCAACGATACGACCGATTGAAAGGATGATACCAGATAGTATACCCGGCATAGCGCTCGGTAAAATGACTTTATATAAAGTTTGTAACTTTGTTGTACCTAGAGCTAATGATCCTTCGCGATATGAGCGTGGCACAACTTTTAATGCTTCTTCTGTTGTTCGAATAATAACTGGTAAAACAATAATCGTAAGTGTTAAAGAAGCCGAAATAATTGACATACCTAGCTTTAACGTCGTAACAAAAAATACTGCACCAAACAAACCGTAAATAATGGACGGAATCCCAGTTAAACTTTCCGTGGCAAAGCGAATGACTCTAACTAGCTTTCCTTGTTTTGCGTATTCCTGTAGGTATACAGCAGCCAAGATTCCAATTGGTGTGGCAATAAGCAATGAAATAACAATTGTATAGATAGTTGTGACAATCATTGGCCAAATTCCACCGTCATGTCCTGAAGGTGAATAATCTCCAAAGATAAAATCAACGCTAATTAAACGATAGCCTTTATAAAAAATATATCCGACGATAGTAACTAGGACGGCAACTGTTAAAAAAGCTGAAAACCAAAGCAGTCCATTTAGTACATTATCTTTAAACTTCCTCAACTTAGTTACCTCCTTTTGAACTGATCTTTGCCAATACAAAATTTAAAAGTAAAATAAACGAGAACAACACAATCCCTGTAGCAAAAAGCATCTCTTGGTGCGTACCTGCTGCATACCCCATCTCTAGCGCAATGTTAGTCGTTAACGGACGTACACTATCAGTTAAGCTAGATGGAATAATTAAGCTGTTTCCTGCAACTAATATAACAGCCATCGTTTCCCCAATTGCTCTACCCATTCCTAAAACAACAGCTGTCATAATACCTGACTTAGCCGCTGGGACTACTACCTTGAAGATTGTACCAATCTTAGAAACTCCAAGAGCTAACGACCCTTCACGATACGCTTTTGGCACTGCACGAATGGCCGTTTCCGATACCGTAACAACCGTTGGTAACATCATAATAGCTAAAACTAAAATGACCGCTAATAAACTTTGACCTCGAGCTAGCCCTAAATTATTTTGTAGAAAAGGAACAATAACAGCTAATCCAAATACTCCATATAGTACAGACGGAATACCCGCTAAAAGCTGTACAGCAGGTGAAACAATTTTCGCTAAGCTTTTAGGCGCAATTTCAGCTAAAAAGATAGCGGTAAACAAGGCAATTGGTACACCGATAATGAGTGCTCCAATCGTAGCAAAGACAGATGCTACAATCATAGGAAAGATTCCGAACTTATCTTCACTAGGTACCCAATCTACTCCAAAGAGAAAGTCAATAAAGCTATACCCTTGCGTAACAAAAGGATGAAATCCTTTATAAAATACAAATCCGATAATTAATACTAAGCTGACTACTGAAAGGAGAGCACATAACATAAATAATCTTCCCGACAGTTTCTCTAGCACGTACTTCATTCGATTCGATTTTTCAACTTCTTGATTTTGATTTTTAATAGGTGGCGTTGACATACTTCATTCCTCCAAAATTGCTTAAACGTACCGTTTTATTTTAATGGTATTACGCCCGCATCCGATGCAATTTTTTGACCTTCTGGACTTAAGATATAATCAATGAATTTCTGACCTTCTTCACTTAAAGTCTCTTGTTTGTTCACAAACAGAAACGGTCTTGATAAGCTATATTTTTGCTGCAATACATTATCTGCTGTAGGCTGTACTCCATTAATATTTAAAGTAGCAACAGATTCATCAATATACTCAAATGAAACAAAGCCTACAGCGTGCTTATTTGTAGCAACTGTGGTTTTAATGTTTCCATTTCCACTCGCAACAATGGCGTTTTTGATTAGCTCTCCAGAAGAGTAGCCAACAATTTCTTGAAATGCATCTCTTGAACCTGATCCATCTTCTCGGGAAACGACGACAATTTCCATGTCTTCTCCACCAAGCTCTTTCCAATTTGTAATTTCACCAGTAAAGATTTTCTTTACTTCTTCCATTGAAAGATTCTTGACCTTATTTGTAGGATGCGTAATTACCACAATTCCATCGTAAGCAATGATATGCTCTTTTAAGCCAGTTGCTTTTTCTTCTTCTTTTAAGTCACGTGAAGACATGCCAATTTCTGAAACACCGCTTGTTGCGTTGGTAATTCCAGCAGAAGAACCAATTTGATTGATCTCTATATTAATGTTATTTTTCTCTTCATATTTAGCTGCTAGCTTCTCAGCTAAAGGACCAACGGACGTTGAGCCTGAAATTGCTAGTGTGTAATTGCTACCGCCAGATGAATTTTCTGAGCTAGTATCAGAAGAACCACACGCTGCCAAAGTAGTAACGAAAGATAGAACAAGTAATCCTATCGCTGTCTTTCTTATAAGCTTCATCTCTAAACCTCCAAGACACTCTATTCGTATTTCTTATAGAGTAAACTCTGCTTGTAAATTTTTATTTTGATTTTTGTAAACGTTTTGTAAATCCTTTAATTATGTGTAAAAAGTCTAAAAAAAATGTTAATTTTATACTGTCAAATTAACAATTCAGATACGAAATATCCAAATATTTGATTTTTATTTTAAAGATGAAAAGATTTTCTTATGTCTGTTCATTTTTACGCAATCGATTTTTCACATTATTATTTGTCACGGGTTAAGTATTCATGTAAAGCTCCTTATAAAAAAGCTCAACATCTGTCTTTATGACATCAGATGTTGAGCTTTTTCTTTTCGATTCATTTATTATTGACTGAGAGCTTTTGGAGCCTTGAATTGATGCTGGATCATACGATAATATACTCCTTCTTTTTTCATTAACTCATTATGATTACCATTTTCTTTAATTTCACCGTTTTCAATAAGCATAATTGTATCGGCATGGCGAATAGTATTTAGTCGGTGAGCAATGATGGGTCTGAAAGTAGAACTCTTGAGATAGCAAGCAGCTGCTTTTAACCTTGACTGAGATTATCTCCGTTTTCTGATAGCCTCGTCTCGACAGCAGCTCAACAAAAGTTTACCAAAGGAAACTTTTTTATATTAATAAAATTATGTAGCCCTTATGCAATTTTGTAAACATTTTAAATTCCTCTTATGTATATTGATTAATGAAGAAAAACATTCGCAACGCTTCAAGTCGGATTCCTCATCTCATCAGTAAAAAAGCTACACTACCGTTTTTCCTGGTAGTGTAGCTTTTGACTAGGATTTTATAATTTTCAACTATACATCATTTAGCTAACAGCTTCTGCTGGCTGAACTTCAATATACTTTACCTGATGACCTTCTAGCTGAATTGCTTTAAACTGATAGCCTTGATTAACAACCTTTTCATTCAGCTTGATATCAACCTTTTGCAAAAGAATCCAACCGCCAATTGTATCTATATCATCATTTTGAATTTCAATATTAAGCAAATTATTTACTTCTTCAATTAAGACCTTTGCATCTAGAATGTAGCGTTGGTCATCAACGGGCTGAATCGATGGCTTCTCATCTTCATCAAACTCATCACGAATTTCTCCAACAATCTCTTCTAAAATATCTTCAACCGTTACTACACCTGATGTTCCACCGTACTCATCCATCAAGATGGCCATATGCATTCTTTTACCTTGCATTGTCTTTAATAATTCTTGAATGGCAACAGACTCAATTACCTTAATAATCGGCTTCATATAAGATGTAATTGGCTTATCTTTTATGTCATCATTTAATACTACATCATTGAGTACTTCTTTAATATTGACCATTCCAACAATGCTATCTTTATTACCGCTTTCAGTAACAGGATAACGAGTGTATCGCTCTGCTACCGCCACCCTTAAAAAGTCTTCCACTCTATCGTCTGTTGAAACTGTTACAATCTCAGTTCGCGGAATCATAATTTCACGCGCCACTCGGTTATCAAATTCAAAGATGTTGTTTACATATTTTAGCTCAGATTGATTAATTGCTCCGCTTTGATAGCTCTCAGAAAAAATAATCTTAAGCTCTTCTTCTGTATGAGCGGCTTCGTGCTCTGAAGCAGGCTTTAAACCAAACATTCGAATTAACACACGAGCTGAACCGTTTAATACCCAAATGAATGGATACATAATACGGTAGAACCAGATTAATGGAGGCGCCAATAGCAATGTAACAGCTTCTGCTTTTTGAATTGCGACTGTTTTAGGTGCTAATTCCCCAACAACTACATGCAAAAATGTTACAAGAGAAAACGCAATGGCAAACGACAGCACAGACGATATAGCTGCACTAACTCCTATATTATCAAGAACAGGCTTTAGCAGCTGTTCAACCGCAGGCTTTCCTAACCAACCTAATCCTAAGGCTGTGATGGTAATACCTAACTGACAGGCAGATAAGTATTCGTCTAAATGCGTTGTCACTTTCTTTGCGGCTAATGAGCCTTTTCGTCCTTCAGCTACTAGTTGATCTACCCGAGAACTGCGAAGCTTGACAATCGCAAATTCCGATGCAACGAAGAATGCAGTTAACGCAATAAGAATGGCAAGCAATATTAAATTAAAAGTAACCAATAAATGAGTCTGTTCTGGTTATAACCAACAACAGACGTACACCTCCTGTTATAGTGAATAATGTTTGTTATTGATCTTTTTATACACTTTACTCGTCTCATAAAGAATTCAAAGAACAGATGACAAATGCTTAACAAAAGCTAGTTTTTTCAGGGAGTCACTTCTGTAAACATTGATTATCTTTCGCTTCTTTACGCAAATAATTAGCTACAAACTAATAACTCTAAGCGTCACCGTCCCTTTAAAAACCATCACGTGATGGTTTGATTAAGCAATATCCTACTGGATTATAAATGAAAAGAAAAGCAATAACCCCTATAAATGGTGTGAACCTTTTGTGTACACCTTACTTACTCAACTTTTTATCATGTAAATCATTTCAAAATAAATATATGCAATAACAAAGTATTTTTAAGTACATATAAGATTAGTTTTATAGCATCCTTTTTAAACAAAG